>NZ_JBEXCR010000046.1:0-112105 GCF_040605375.1 Nonomuraea sp. NPDC005650 | reverse complement strand
ATACATGCCGACATCGGCCCATTGGGGGCGGCCCAGGTCGCGGTCGATGTAGCAGAACAGCGCGGCGGGCGCGCCGAAGCACTGCCAGTTGTCGGAAGCGGCCCGCTGGCGCGCCTCCCAGTCATCGCGCGTGATGCCGAGTGCGCTGTAGCGCTCCTTGCCGAAGGCGGATCGGCGCTCGTGGTACGGAGACTGCAGCGCGGACGGGTACATCTCGTACTCCCGCTCGTCCCAAGCGCCGCATGCGGCCACCCGCTCGCCGGCGCGCTTCTTGAGCTCGACCAACGGCTCGCCGGTCAGCACGTAGGCGTGCCAGGGCTGCAGGTTCGATCCGGACGGCGCCCAGGCCGCGGCGGACAGCACACGCTCCAGCACCTCCCTCGGGACGGGCCGGTCGGTGAACCCGCGGACCGCCCGTCGGCTCGTCACCGCCTCATATACATCCAAGATCACCGACCTCCATCTGCTCCGCGCATCGAATCGTGTTACTTTCAATGAGTATCATACGCGACAGTATCATTCAATACCATTCGGTGCGCAGACGAACCCCGTGCATCGAGAGGAAAGGTGACTCGTGCAAGGACCGAGCACGAACGTCGCCGTCGTCCACTACCCCCGCCACGGGAACAAATCTTCACCTCGGCCGACGACGTACGCGCCGACGCCTCCAGGGTCGAGGTCCGCTGAGGCGCGTCCGGGTGGCCGCGCCCATACAAGCGATCACCCGCGACACACCTGGGTAGAGCACATCTCGACCGCCAGGCACATTCCCATGGGTCTACGGCGACTTCACGTCGACCGCCGCACGCCACGGCGGACGAGATCGACGGCGGCAACCTCGTCCCATGCGACAACACGGGCCACATGGCCAACAGCCCGGCAAACCATACTGCACCGGCGAGGACGACTCGATCCCCATCGGCAACGAAGCCCTGACCGCCGCCCGAAGGCTGAGCGGCGTGTAGCGATGATGATCGCAGCTCTCAAGGCCGGGCCCCGCCGCGAAAGCCGTAAGACGAAGCGCTCCCACACGGCAGGCGATCGGCGCGCTTACAACTCACGGCCTGCGGGATAGGCGAACCGGGTCAGCAGATCCCTCAGTTGCTCGGGCTCGCCTGGCCCCAATTCGGCAACCAGACGCTCAGCCAGCGGTTCCGCCGCCACATGGGCCGCGTCGAAAACCTCGACGCCCTGAGGCGTGATCTCCACCGCCCGCACGCGCCGGTCCCCCGGAACGGCCTTGCGTACGGCGAGCCCCTTACGCTCCAGGTCGTCCACGACCCGCATGATTCCCGCCTTGTCCGACCCCGTCGCGGCCCCCAGGTCCCGCTGCACCGTGGGCCCGCGGTTGACCAGCACGATCAGCACGGCAAAGTGCCGCAACTCGATGCCGAGCGGCCGAAGTGCCTCTGCCATCACCGTGGCCGCGCGCCAGTGTGCCTGGCGCAGCAGCAAGCCGAGAGCGAAAGGCGAGGCATCCCCGGGACGGTCGGTCGCACGCGAGGCGGTGCTCTCGTGAGGAACATCGGCGGTCATGAGAGCATATTACCCAATATATTTTCGTTTGATACGGTATCATGTGAAATAAAATCTGGCGTTGACGTACCCGCCAGATACTTCCGCCGAACGACCACACCCATCCCCCGGCGCTTCAAAAAGGGGCTTCACCTTCCTGGCATGCTCGCCGCCGGCGGCCGCACCATGAAGACGTCGACCGGGTCCTGGGTCTCCACGGTGAACCCGTGGCGTTCGTACAGTCGTCGCGCCGCGCTTCCCTGCAGGACGTTCAGCCGGACGGTCGCGCTTTCGGCATCCGTCTGCCCCAGCAGATCGCGCAGTACGGCCGAGCCGAGGCCGTGGCCCTGGAGTTCCTGGGCGAGGTAGAAGTGCTCCAGGCACCACCCGTCCTCAGCCGGGCGTAACGTCACGCAGCCCGCGAAGCCGCCGCCCGCCTCGATGATCGACGTGTGGTCCCGGGAGAAGGAGTCCCGGAAGCGCTGGCGGACCCGGTGCTCGTCGTAGCGGCCCAGCCGCAGCAGGTCCACGCGCAGGACCGTCGCGCGCAGCTCCGCGATCGGCTCGACGTCTTCCGGCTCCGCGCGACGCAGCGTCCACGTCGGCACAGGGTGGCCTGGTCCGATCCCGTGCTGCGCCCCGTCTGTACTCATGCGCGGGAGTATCCCAGAGGCCCGTCCGTGGGCCGGCGACCGGGGGTCGGAGGTCGGGGGTCGGGGGTTGGGGGTTGGGGGTCGGGGCGAGCCAGAGCTGGGCGAACCGGGGCTGGGGGTGCCGAGGTGGGGGCGCCGGGCTGGGGATGCCGAGACGGGGGCACCGGGATGGAAGTGCCGGGGTGGGGAGTGCTGCCCGTAAGGGAGGAGAAATGAGTGGCAGGCGACGGGCCGGGGGCGGTTGACTGAGCCGGTCTTCGTCGGAGGGAGTTCCATGATTGTGATTACCGGGGCGTCCGGGGCGCTCGGCCGGCTGATCGTCGACCGGTTGTCCGCTCGGCCCGATGTGGTGGCCGTGGTGCGCGATCCCGCGCGGGCCCCGCAGGGCGTTCGGGTACGGCGGGGCGACTACGACGAGCCGGCCGGCCTGCGCGAGGCGTTCGAGGGGGCCACGCGGCTCCTGCTCATCTCGTCGCCGGAGCTCGACCCGGCACGCAGGATCAAGCAGCACCTGGCCGCGGTCGAGGCGGCGGCCGACGTCGGGGTCGGCGCCATCGCCTACACGAGCCTGCTGGGAGCGGGCACTGTCGCCACCGGTGCCACCGAGGCCCATCACGCCACGGAACGGGCCATCCTCGACAGCGGCCTGCCGTACACGCTGCTGCGCCACCCCTTCTACGGCGACGCCTTCGTGCCGCAGGTCTCCGGCGGCGAGCTCACCAGCAGCACCGGCGGGCGCGGGCTGAACACCGCCTTCCGGTCCGACCTGGCCGACGCGGCCGTTCAGGTGCTGACCGGGGACGGGCATCTGGGGCGGGCGTACGACTTCACCGGCCCCTTGTGGACCTACCCGGAGGCGGCCGAGGCGTTGGGTGTGTCCTACCGGGAGGTGCCCGATGCCGGGCCGGGGCCGATGAGCTGGCTCAATGCGCAGGTACGGGCGGGCGCGCTGGAGTTCCAGAGCGCGGACCTGGCGAACGTACTGGGCAGGCCCGCCGAGTCGATGATCGATCGGCTGGTGGCCCAGCGATAAAACACTAATTACCTACCAATTGGATTGACTTTATGGCGTGGGGCGATCTACGTTTGGGAGCGTGACGATCACGGCTCTGACCATCCGGGGCCACGTGGACTTCTGCCGCGTGGCCAGCGCGCTCTGTCCTTCCTTCCGATCGACGGCAAACCCTCTTACGGAAGGAAAAATCCCATGTCATCCCTGTCCATCGTCCCCGTCGCCGGCCGGATAGGCGCCGAGATCTCCGGTGTGCGGCTCGGCGGCGAGCTGCCCGCCGACGTCGTCGCGGAGATCCGCCTGGCGCTGCTCCGCCACAAGGTGGTCTTCTTCCGCGGACAAGACCAGCTGGACGAGCGGAGCCAGGTGGCCTTCGCCCGGCTGCTCGGCGAACCGACCGCCGCACACCCGACCGTCCCCTCTCTCGACGGGAACGACCACGTCCTCGACCTCGACTACAGCAGCGGCCAGAAGGTGGATCGCTGGCACACGGACGTGACGTTCGTGGACCGGCCGCCGCTGGCGTCGGTGCTGCGGGCCGTCACCGTTCCGGAGGCCGGCGGCGACACGCTGTGGACCAACACCGTGGCCGCGTACGAGCACCTGCCCGCCGAGCTGCGGGATCTGCTCGACCGGCTGCGGGCCGTACACACCAACCAGCACGACTACGCCCGCATCGCCGCCTCCGACGATCCTGAGCGGGCGCGGAGGCAGGCCGACGTGTTCGCCTCCACGGTGTTCGAGACCGAGCATCCCGTGGTGCGGGTGCACCCGGAGACCGGCGAGCGCGCGATCCTGCTCGGGGACTTCGCCAAGCGGCTGGTGGGGCTGTCGGCGCACACGTCCGCCTCGCTCATCCGGCTGGTCCAGGAGCACGTCACCGAGGTGGAGAACACAGTGCGCTGGCGCTGGGCACCCGGCGACGTCGCAATCTGGGACAACCGGGCGACGCAGCACCGGGTGGTGCACGACTTCGGCAACCGTCCGAGGCGGCTGCATCGGGTGACGATCGCGGGGGACGTGCCGGTGGGCGTGGACGGCCGGCCCAGCGTCGTGCTGAAGGGTGACGCGGCCGAGTACTCCCCGATCGCCGCCTGACCTGCCTCTGTCCCTTCCCTTTTGTGTGTGGCCCTGGCCCCGATGACGTGGCCGGGGCCACACGCATGTCCGCACATGCGCATTCGACGTCCGTACGGTGTGGGCCGGTCGGCCACCACCTGTGGAACTGAAGCGGCCGCCCGGCGGTGTGCCGGGCGGCCATGTGGTCGGTGGTCTCGCCAGCCGGGTGGTTGCTCCAGCCGGGTGGTTGCTCTATGGGTGGGCGATGAAGCGGCCGAAGCGGCCCTGGTGGTAGATGAGGGGACGGCCTGCGCTGTGCACCCTGGCCTCGGTCACCAGGCCGACCACCAGGATGTGGTCGCCGACGTCCACCGTCTCGTGCGGGAGGCAGATGAGATGGGCGGAGACGTCCTGGAGCAGGGGCGCGCCCAGGGTGCCCGGACGCCAGCGGGTGGGCTCGGCGAACCGGTCGATGTCCTTGCGCGCGAACCTGGCTGCCAGGTCTGCCTGGTCGCTGGCCAGGACGTTGACCGCGAAGTGGTCCGCGGAGCGCAGCCAGGGCCAGGTGGTGGAGGACTGGTCGACGTAGAAGGACACCAGCGGCGGGTCCAGGCTTACGGAGGAGAAGGATGTCGCCGTGAGCCCGACGGGGATGCCGTCGGTCTGGGCCGTGATGATGACGACCCCGGCGGCGTGTACGGCGAGCGCCTGGCGGAACCCGGCGGCGTCGACCGCACCGCCCGCCGGCTCCTCCTCGCCCGACCGCGCTTCCGGGGCCGGGAGCGCCGCAGGCCCCGCAGGCACCGCAGAGGACGTCAGGTGAGTCTCGTGTCCATTACGGGAGCCGGGCACAGGACGCGCGTCGCGGGCCTGGCGGGCCTCTCTGGCTCGTCTGGCCTCTCGCGCGGCCACCGTCTCCGTCACGAAAGCGCCCCTTCCTTGAGCACAGCGGCCACCTGCGTCACCACACGATCGGCCCACCCCGCCACCACCTCTCCCAGCTCTGGAATCTGCGACTCCAGCACCGCCAGCCCCGGCGTCGGCACGAAGGCCCCCAGTTCCACCAGCAGCGGGCGCAGGTGCACCTCCACCGCCAGCGAATGCTTGGGGTCCCCCATGACCAGGAGCGGCAGCGCCGCCGTGCCCGCCAGCGCGTCCGGTGGCAGGCGGTCGAGGAACGACTTCAGCAGCCCCGTATAGGTGCCCTTGTAGGTGGGGCTCGCCACCACGAGGACGCTCGCCCCGATCACCAGTTCCAGCGCCACGCCCACGTCGGGGTGTTTGTCGGGCGAGAGCAGGTGGGGCGCGAGCCCGGACAGGTCCACCACCTCGTACGCCCCCGAGGCGGCCCCGAGGCGGTCGCCGACGGCCCGGGTGGCGGAGTCGGCCACCGCGAGCGTGCGGGAGCCGGGCCGGGGGTTGCCCACGAGTGTCACGATGCTCATCGCGCCACCGCAACTTCCCGCAGCTCGGCGGTGTACCGGGACGGGGGTCTGGACAGGCCGTAGTTCTCGCGGAGCGTACGCCCCTCGTACTCGTGCCGGAACAGGCCCCTGATCCGCAGCTCCGGCACCACGTGGTCGACGAAGTCGCTCAGGCCGCCGGGCAGGATCGGCGGCATGATGTTGAACCCGTCGGCGGCGCCGGCCTGGAACCATTCCTGGATCTGGTCGGCGATCTGCTCGGGCGTCCCCGCGACCACGCGGTGGCCCCGGCCGCCCGCCAGGCGGTTGAGGAGCTGCCTGACCGTGAGGTTCTCGCGCCTGGCCAGGTCCACGACGAGCTTGCGGCGGCTCTGCGCGCCCTCCGTCTCCACGGGTAGGTCGGGCAGGGGCCGGTCCAGCGCGTCCTCGGTGAGTTCGATGCCGGTCATGTTGGAGAGCTGCGCCAGCCCGTACGCGGGAATGATGAGGTCCTCCAGCTCCTTCTCCAGCCGCAGCGCCTCGCGCTCGGTCGAGCCGATGATCGGCGAGATGCCGGGCAGGACGAGCAGGTCCTCGTGCCGCCGCCCGTAGGCGGCCAGCCGCCGCTTCAGGTCGGCGTAGAACTCCTGCCCCTCCCGCAGGGTCTGCTGGGCGGTGAAGACGGCCTCCGCGTAGCGGGCGGCGAACTCCTTGCCGTCCTCCGAGGACCCGGCCTGGACCAGGAGCGGGTGCCCTTGGGGCGAGCGGGAGGCGTTCAGGGGGCCGCTGACCGAGAAGTGCTCGCCCGCGTGCTCGATCGGGTGGATCTTGCCGGTGTCGGCGTAGTGGCCGACGGCGCGGTCGCTCAGGACCGCGTCGTCCTCCCAGCTGTCCCACAGCTTCCGTACGACCTCCAGGAACTCGCCGGCCCTGGCGTAGCGGTCAGCGTGCGAGGGGCGGACGATGCCGAAGTTGCGGGCCTCGGCCTCGCCGGCGGAGGTGACGATGTTCCAGCCGGCCCGGCCGCCGCTGATGTGGTCGAGCGAGGCGAACTTGCGGGCCACGTGGAAGGGCTCGTTGTACGTCGTCGACACGGTGGCGATGAGGCCGATGTGGTCGGTGACGGCGGCCAGGGCCGACAGCAGGGTCAGGGGTTCGAGGCCGCCGAGCGCGTTGTGCCGGACGTTGCCGTGCAGCGCCAGGCCGTCGGCGAGGAAGACGGAGTCGAGCTTGCCGCGTTCGGCGATCCTGGCGAGCTCCTGGTAGTGGCGGACGTCGGTGAGGCGGGCGGGCTCGGTTCGGGGATGTCTCCAGGCCGCCTCGTGGTGGCCGACGCCCATGAGGAAGGCGTTCAGGTGGAGCTTTCTCGTCACGTGGTCCTCCAGGTGGAGAAGCGGCGCTCGACGCCGACCAGGAGCAGGTTGAACAGAAGGCCGAGTACGGAGATCGTGATGATTCCCGCGTACATGTCGGGGATGCGGAAGCTGGACTGGGTGTCGAGGATGAGATACCCCAGCCCGGCCTTGGCGCCGACCATCTCGGCGAAGAGCAGGACGAGGATCGAGTACGCGCCCGCCAGCCGCACCCCGGTGAAGATGGTGGGCACGGCGGCGGGCAGGATCACCTTCTGGAACAGGCGGACCGGCCCGAGGCCCATCGACCTGGCCGACTTGATGAGCAGCGGCTCCACGGTCTTCACGCCGCTGATGGTGTTGAGCAGGATCGGCCACGCGCACGCGTACAGCACGAACGTGACCTTCGTCGTCTCCCCGATGCCCAGGATCAGCGTGAACACCGGCAGCAGGGCCACCGCCGAGGTGTTGCGGAACAGTTCGAGCAGCGGGGTGAGGAAGTCGGCGACCGGCTTGTACCAGCCGATCAGCAGGCCGAGCGGGATCGCCAGCACGATGGCCAGGCCGAAACCGGACAGGGAGCGGGCCAGCGACGCCTCCAGGTGCTCGGGGAGCCGGCCGCCGGCGACGAGGTCGTACCAGGCGGCCAGGTCCTCCGAGAGCGGCGGGACGAAGACGGGGTCGAGCACGCCGAGCCTGGGCAGCACCTCCCAGGCGGCGAGGAGGAGCAGGATGGCAGTGGAGTTCGTGACCGCCCGCCGCAACCGCCCGGCGAGCCACCGCCGACGGCGCGACGCCCCCACCGAAGCCGAAGCCGAAACAGGGGCCGGGGCCAAGACCGGAGCCGGGGTGGCCGCGTCGGCAGGGAGGTCGTATCGGTGGACGTCGCCGGGGAGCAGTTTCTGTTCAGCCACGGACGGTCGCCACCTTCCGCTCCTGCACCTGCGCCGCCGCGACCTCTTCCCGCAGCAGCCCCCACACGCGATGGCGGTACTCCCCGAACACCGGGTCCGCCCGCAGATCGCCCTCCCGGGAGTCGAAGCGCACGTCGACGACCTCCTTGATCCGGCCAGGCCGGGACGTCATCACGGCGACCCGCTGCCCGAGGTAGACGGCCTCGTCGATGCCGTGCGTGATGAACACGACCGTCTTGCCCGTCTGCTCCCAGACGTGCACGAGCTCCTCCTGCAGGGACTCACGGGTCTGCGCGTCCAGGGCGGCGAACGGCTCGTCCATCAGCAGCACGTCAGGGTCGAACGCGAGGCTGCGCGCGATGGCCACCCGCTGGCGCATGCCGCCGGACAGCTCGTGCGGGTAACGCTCCTCGAACCCGGCCAGCCCCACGAGCGCGAGGTGCTCGCGGGCCCGCCGCGCCCGCTCCTTCCTGGGCACGCCCTTGGCCTCCAGCCCGAACTCCACGTTGGACCGGGCCGTGCGCCAGGGGAACAGCGCGTACTGCTGGAAGACGATGCCCCGGTCGAGCCCGGGCCCGGAGACCCGCGCGCCGTCGATGAGGATCTCCCCGGACGTCGGCGCGGTCAGCCCGGCGATGAGGTCGAGCAGGGTGGACTTGCCGCAGCCGCTGGGGCCGACGAGCGTGAGGAACTCGCCCTCGCGCACGTCGAGGTCGATGCCGGAGAGCGCGGTGAACGGCCGGTCGGCGTCCCTGACCTGGAAGGTCTTGGTCACGTTCCGGATGCTGATCTTGGTCATGCCCCGCTCCCGCCGCCGTAGGGATTGAACTGGTTGGTGTAGAGGTCGGAGACCTTGACCTGGCCGGGCTTGATCTCGCCCTCGCGCTCCAGCCAGTCGATCCAGGTCTTGAACTCCTGGTCGGCGATGACCCCGCCCTTGGCGGCGATGCCGGTGCTCTTCCAGAACCGCACGGTGTCGGTGCTCTCGTTGCGGCCGCGCTTGGCGATGATCTGCTGGAACCTGGCGACGACCTCCTCGCGCGGGTGGGTCTGCGCCCACTCGACGGCCTTCGCGAATCCGGTCACGAACGTCTTGACGGTGTGGGGGTTGCGGGCGATGAAGTCCTCGCGGAGCACGACGGACCCAGCAGTGAACGGCCCGAACAGGTCCACGTCCTTGAACAGGGGGCGCAGGCCGCCACGTTCGAGCGCCTTGTCCCTGAGCACGCCGCCGAGGGTGCCGACGTCGAGCTGCCCCTGGCGCAGGGCCTGCTCGGTGTTGACCGGCGGGATCACCACGAGCTGGACCTGCTTGACCTCCTCGGGCGTCAGCCCCGCGCGCTTGAGGTACTCCTTGATGACGGCCTCATGGTGCGCGCCGAGGGTGTTGACGCCGATCTTCTTGCCGATGAGGTCGCGGGCGGACCTGATCGGACTGTCCTCCTTGACGTAGTAGCCGTTGTAGGTGTCCTGGTCGGAGCCGTAGTAGCCGATCACCGCCTTGATCGGCGCCTTGGCGGCCTTGAGCTTGACGATGGCGCCGTTGAACGCGCCGCCGAAGTCGGTCTGCCCGGTCGCGGCCGACTGGATGTCCTGGGGGCCGGAGGTGGTGTTGCCGACCCACTTCAGCTTGACGTCGCCGAGATAGCCGAGCTCCTCGGCCAGCTCGGGGAAGGTGACGTTGCCGGCGCTGCCCTGGTAGCGCAGCACCTTCACCTCTTGTTGGGGGTTCGCCTGGGCCGTGCCGCAGGCCGCCAGGACGGCGGACACCAAAGCGGCCAGGAGGGCATGTCTGGTCTTGATCACGATTTTCCTCTGGGGGAATGAGAGGGGGTTGTGGCGGAACGTGATCAGCGACACTGCGCGCTGGCGACGTGGCCGAAGTCCACGTGCGGGCGCCGGGTCAGGTAAAGGCCCATGTCTAAGAAGCTACGGTCCCCCGTCCCTAAAGTCAACTTTTCCTACCAGACATACATGAATTACCGCCAGGCGTCCGCGAGCAGCTCATACGAGCGGACGCGGTCGGCGTGGCCGTGCGTGATGGTGGTGATCAGCAGCTCGTCGGCC
Organism: Nonomuraea sp. NPDC005650; assembly: GCF_040605375.1. Classification (NCBI taxonomy): domain Bacteria; kingdom Bacillati; phylum Actinomycetota; class Actinomycetes; order Streptosporangiales; family Streptosporangiaceae; genus Nonomuraea; species Nonomuraea sp. NPDC005650. The sequence goes on along the minus strand of NZ_JBEXCR010000046.1, from coordinate 102,130 downwards.
CCCGTGACCCGCTGGAGCACCCGCAGCCCGTCCGCCACCGCCTTCGGGCCGCCGACGAACTGGGTGTCGAGGCGGTCGGCCACCAGCTTCCTGTCCTCCTCGGTCCACACGTGGGCGTCGGCCTCCTCCTGGGTGGGGTACGGCATCGCGCCCTGCGCGGTGCGGATGCTGCGTACCCACAGGCCGTAGGGCTTGGCCAGCTCCCGCGCCCCGCCCTCGTCCTCCGCCACGACGACGTCCGCGGACACGATCACGTACGGCTCCTGCAGGACGTCGGACGGCTTGAACGCCTCCCGGTACGCCTCCACCGCCTCCAGGACACTGGCCGGGCTGACGTGGTAGTTGGCGGCGAACGGCAGGCCCCGCTCCCCCGCCACCCGCGCGCTCTGGCCGCCGCTGCTGCCCAGGATCCACACCTCCACGTCCGCGCCCTCGCCCGGGATCGCATGGGCGGTCCGGCCGTCGGAGGAGGTGAAGGTGCCGGCCAGGAACGCCTGGACGTCGTCGACCTGGTCGGCGAAGTCCGGCGTCTCGGCGCCGGGCTGCTGCAGGAGCGACGCCTGGACGGCGAGGTGCGGCGCCGCCTTGATCAGCGCGGAGAAGTCGAACGGCGGCGGGATGAGCAGCCCGTCGACCACCCGCGACTGCGCGGGCGGAGCCGGGGGGCGCTCCGAGTGGCGGGCCAGCTCGGCGCGGCGCTGGCCGGAGCGGCCGAGGCCCAGGTCGATGCGGCCCGGGTGGGCCGCGTCGAGCAGGCCGAACTGCTCCACCACCGCCAGTGGCGTCTGGTGCCCGAGCTGCACGGCTCCGGAGCCGACCCGGATCCGGCCGGTCGCCGCGGCCACCAGCCCGATGAGCACGGCGGGCGCCGAGCTGGCCACCCCCGCCGCGAAGTGGTGCTCGGCCAGCCAGTACCGGTGGTAGCCGAAGGACTCGGCCTGCCGCGCCAGGTCGACGGTGTTGCGGATCGCGTCCCTGGCGGTCCCGCCGGAGGGGATCGGCGCCAGGTCGAGGATGGACAGGGGAACGGTCATGAGGAACCTCCGGGGAACGGCCTGCTGGGGATCTCCTTGCGCAGCACCGGAGCGATGTCCGACTGGAACAGCTCCAGCGCCGAGCGGTGCTGCGCGTCCGTCAGCCCGTCGGCGTCCGCGTGGAGGTGCATCACCTCGTGCCCGAACCGGTCGTGGTAGCGGTGCACCTTGTCGATGATCTGCTGGGGGCTCCCGACCAGGATGGAGCTGCGCTCGATGGCGTCCTCCAGCGAGTGGAAGACGGGCGGCGCCCCGTACCGCCTGAAGGTCTCCTGGCGGGCCTCGAAGATCGGCCGGTACGTCTCGACGGCCTCCTGCGAGGTCTTCGCGGCGTAGTAGCCCGCGGTGCCGGCGCCGATCAGGGCCTCGGCCGGGTCGTGGCCGTAGTGCGCCCAGCGCTCCCGGTAGTGGTCGATCAGCTCGGCGTAGGGCTCGATGGGGTTGGTGACGTTCGCGGAGAAGAGCGGGTCGCCGAAGCGCGCGGCCAGGTCGACCGACTCCTTGCTGGTGGCGCTGCCGTGCCAGACGCGCACCGGCCGCTGGAGCGGGCGCGGCCAGGTCTCGGCCTCGGTCAGCGACGGCCTGAACCGCCCTTCCCAGGTGACCTTGTCCTCCCGCCACAGCCTGCGGAACAGCTCGTACGACTCCTGGTTGCGCTCCCACTGGTCCTCGGCGGTGACGTGGAAGAGCTGGGCCTGGGCGGCGCCGTTCCCCTTGCCGATGATCAGTTCGAGCCGCCCGCCGGACAGGTGGTCGAGGGTGGCGTAGTCCTCGTACGCCCGGACCGGGTCCAGCAGGCTGAGCGTGGTGACCGCGGTGAACAGCCGGATGTGGGAGGTCCTGGCGGCGATGTGGCTGAGCACCACGGGCGGCGAGGAGGAGATGAACGGCCGCTCGTGCCGCTCCCCCACCCCGAACCCGTCGAACCCGAGCTCCTCGGCCAGGACCGCGTTGGAGACGACCTCGCGGAAGCGCTCGGTGGTGGACTTACGGCCGTCATGAACAATCAACGTGATGGCCAGAAATTTCACGCAATGTCAGCTTTCTGGGAGGCGTAACGGTTGATCGCTGGCGGCAGCCCGAGGTGCCCGCGCAGGGTGGCGGCCTCGTACCGGCTTCTGAAGGCGCCGCGCCGCTGCAGCTCGGGGACCAACTGGCGGGTGATCGCCGACAGGTCGCGCGGCACGGCGGCGGGCCGCAGCCGGTACCCCTCGATCCCGGACTCGCGCCAGTCCAGCAGCAGGTCGGCCAGCTCGGCGGCGGTGCCGGTGAAGGTGTGGGCGTCGGATTCTGGCGGCGGAGCGAGCTCGTCGAGCCGGGCCCTGTGGCCGGCCGCGTCGTCGCCGACGTGGACGAGCAGGTCGGCCAGGATCTTGAGCGGCTGCCCGTCCCTGGGCAGGCTCCTGACCTGCTCGACGATGTCCCGCGCGTGGTCGCGGCCGTGCGGGGTGACGATGACGACGTCGGCGGAGCGGGCGGGCAGCTCGTACGGCACCGGCGACCCGCCGTGGTCGAGCACGACCACGACCGGCTGCCCCTGCGGCGGCCTGGGCGTGATCGACGGCCCCTTGACGGAGAACCCGGACCCGGCGAAGTCGATGTAGTGGAGCTTGTCGCGGTCGATGAACCGGCCGGTGGCCACGTCGCGGATCTCGGCGTCGTCCTCCCAGCTGTCCCACAGCCGCCTGGCCACCTCCACGGCGTCGGCCGCCTCCGCGAAGAGGTCCGCGATGAGCCGCCGGGCCCGCTCGTCGGGCTCCCACCGGCCCGCCGTGTCCCGTTTGGGGATGAGCGCCGGGATCTCCCTGCGGCCGAAGTGGGCGGCCTCCCAGGCGCGGGCCGACACCTGGACCCGCCAGCCCGCGCGCCCCAGGCTGACGTGGTCCAGGCTCGCGATGCCGGTGGCCACGTGGAACGGCTCCGTGTGCGTCGTCGTGGCCGTGGGCACCAGCCCGATGCGCGTGGTGAGCGGCGCGAGCGCCGCCGCGAGCAGCACCGCGTCGAACCGGCCGCGCACCTGGTCGGTACGGTCGTCGGGCCCGTCGAGGCGCGAGGTCTGCAGGCCCAGGGCGTCCTCGATGGTGACGAAGTCGAGCAGCCCGCGCTCGGCCTCGGCGACGAGCCCGGCCCAGTGGCGGGCGGTGAACAGCTCCCGCGCGTCGACGGCCGGGTCCCGCCAGGCGGCCGGATGCCATCCGGCGCCGTCGAGCGCGACGGCCAGGTGCAGGGGTGCCCGCGTCATGCCGCGTCTCCCAGCCCGAGGTGGTCGCGGAGCGTGGCGCCCGCGTAGTCGGTACGGAAGACGCCGCGCTCCTGCAGCAGCGGCACCACCCTGTCCACGAAGTCGTCCAGCCCGCCCGGCGTGAGGTGCGGGACCAGGATGAACCCGTCGGCGGCGTCCGTGCGCACGAACTCCTCGATCTGCGCGGCCACGGTCGCGGGCGAGCCTACGAACGACTGCCGCCCGGTCATGTGGATCACCAGTTCGCGGATGCTCAGCTCCTTCTCCTCGGCCACGGCCCGCCACCGCCGGGCCACGTCGACCCGGTCGGCCACCTGCACCCGGCCCTGGGAGACGCCCTGCTCGACGGCGGGCTCCACGTCGGGCAGCGGCCCTTCGGGGTCGTACGCGGACAGGTCCCGGCCCCAGATCTGCTCCAGGAAGGCGAGCGCGGTCTGCGGCCCCACCTGCTGACGGCGGATCTCGGCGGCGCGCTCGGCCGCCTCGGCGTCGGTGTCGCCGAGCGCGAACGTCGCCGCGGGCATGATCTTGAGCTGGTGCGGCTGCCGCCCGTATGCGGCCAGGCGGCGTTTGACGTCGGCGTAGAAGGCCCGGCCCTCCTCCAGCGTGCCGTGGCGGCTGAAGATGACGTCGGCGTTGGCCGCGGCGAACTCCCTGCCCTCGTCGGAGTCCCCCGCCTGGATGATCACGGGGTGCCCCTGCGGGCCGCGCGGGACGTTGAAGCGCCCCTCGACGGTGAAGTGGCGGCCCTGGTGGCTGACCGCCGAGACGGACCCGGGCCGCAGGAACTGCCCGCTCTCCCGGTCGGCGAGCACGGCGTCGGGCCGCCAGGAGTCCCACAGCTCGCGCGAGAGCCGGACGAACTCCTCGGCCCTCGTGTATCGCTCGGAACGGTCCAGGTAGCCGCCGCGGCGGAAGTTCTCGCCGGTGAAGGCGTCGGAGGTGGTGACCACGTTCCAGGCGGCCCGGCCCGCGCTGAGGTGGTCGAGCGTGGCCAGCCGCCTGGCCAGCTCGTACGGCTCGTTGAAGGTCGCGTTGACGGTGGCGGCCAGCCCGAGCCGCTCGGTGACGGCCGCGAGCGCGGCCAGCACGGTGAGCGACTCGGGGCGGCCGACCACGTCCAGGTCGTGGATGCGGCCCTTCAGCTCGCGCAGCCGCAGGCCCTCCGCCAGGAAGAAGAAGTCGAACCTGCCGCGCTCCGCGGTGCGGGCCAGCTGCGCGAACGACGTGAAGTCGATCTGGCTGCGGGAGCGGGGGTCGGCCCAGACGGTGGTGTTGTTGACGCCGGGGAAGTGCGCCGCCAGGTGGACCTGCTTCATGCGGCCCGCCCCGTCGGTCGTCCTGTGGAACCGGTCATAACGTGCTCCTTGGTCAATACCCAGTTAAACAGTAGGAAAACTGGGTATCGCTGTCAACGGAGCGCGGAAGCCGGCAGCGGGATCGCGGGGAACGGGTTGTCGGGCAGCAGGATGACGCGGCGCGGGTGGTCGGCCTGACCTGCGGCGTCGAGGTGGAGGAGGGCGGCGCCGATGCCGGCCGCGCCCACCATGTAGCCGGTGTCGGCCGTCACCTCTCCCGGCCGCAGCCGCCGGTACGCCTGATACCAGCGGTAGCCGCGCCCGTCGTGGTCGGTGGCCCGGCCGATCAGGTCGGTGGCGAGCCCGCGGGCGTACTCCAGATGGGACTCCTCCCCCGTCGCCGCCCACAGCCCCACGAAGAACTCGATGAGGCCGGCCGTGCCGCAGCACTGGCAGGCCACGTTCCAGTAGCCCTCGGTACGGCGGCGCGGCACGCCGCTCTTGACGATGCCGCGGGCCAGTCGCTCCACCCACTCCAGGTCGCCGGGGTCGCCCCCCACCCGGTACAGCTCGTAGAACATCCTGGCCACGCCCGCGGAGCCGGAGCAGAAGCCCAGGTAGTGCAGCTCCCTGGCGTGCGGCACGTGGTGCGGCACGACCGCGCAGCCGCCGGTCACGTCGCTGATCTCGCGGACGAAGGCCGCTCCGCTGCGTGCGGCGAAGAGGAAGCGCTCGTCGCCCGTCACCCCGTACAGGCGGGCCAGCAGGAACGCCGTCCCGGCCGTGCCGGCGAGGAAGCCGGGTGTGACGGCGTCCACGGGCAGGTCGGCGCAGTCGCCGAAGCGGTGCCCGGGGACGGGCAGCCGGGCGATCCGCAGGCCCGCCTCGACGGCCGCCTCCTCGTACGCGGGCACGCCGAGGTGGGCGGCGGCGCGCAGCAGCCCGAGGATGATGCCGCCCTCGCCGCGCTGCGCGGGATCCCGCGACCATCCGACGCCCTCCACCGACTCCCGGCCCCGGCGGACGATCAGGTCGGCGATGGCGGCGGCCTCGGCCTCGAACGCGCCCTCACCGAGCGCCCAGCCCGCCTCCATGAGCGCGACCATCGTGCCGGTCAGCCCGTGGTAGAGGGAGAGGTCGTCCTGTTCGCGCCAGGTGGCGGCGAGCCTGCGGGCCCCCTGCCGGGCGTCCTCCAGGTACGCCTCATGACCGGTGGCCGCGGCCAGCTCCAGGAAGAACAGCACGACCCCGGCGGCCCCCGAATAGAGGGACCAGGGCTCGGAGGTGACCGCCGATCCGCCGTGCGGATCGGGATTGGCCAGCCAGCGCCTCCCGCGCTCGTCGTCGGCCGCGGCCGATCTGATCCACCTTCCCGTCAGGATGGCGGCGGTCAGCGGGGAATCGGCACGGGCGCTCGACGCGCGGATCCTGTCCAGACTCACCTGTCCAGTATCCCACACATTTGGTAGGAAATTCAGGAAAGCCGTGGAACCGCCGCGACGAGTTCCCGTGTGTACGGGTGCCGGGGCCGGGTGAACACCTCTGTCACCTCGCCCTCCTCGACCACCCGGCCGTCCTTCATGACCAGGACCCGGTCGCTGACGTGGTGCACCACGCCGAGGTCATGGCTGATGAACAGCATGGCGGTACCGTACTCGGCCTGGATGTCGGCGAGCAGGTCCAGCACCTGGGCCTGGATCGAGACGTCGAGCGCGGACACCGGCTCGTCGCAGACCAGCACGTCGGGGCGGGGGCCGAGGGCTCTGGCGATGGCGACGCGCTGGCGCTGGCCGCCCGACAGCTCCCGCGGGTGGCGGCCGGCGACGCCGGGCGGCAGGCCGACGCGTTCGAGCAGGTCGAGCACCCGCGCCCGGCGTTCGGCCCCGGGCAGGTCGAGCGGCTCGGCGACCAGGCGGCCGACGGTGTGGCGGGGGTCGAAGGAGTCGAGCGGGTTCTGGGAGATGAGCTGGATCCTGCGGCGGAGCGGGCGGCGTCTGCGCTCGGGCACGCGGCTCCACTCGCGGCCGTGCAGGGTGACCCGGCCCGCGTCGGGTTCGAGCAGGCCGAGGGCGATCCGGGCCAGGGTCGTCTTGCCCGAGCCCGACTCGCCGACGACGCCGAGCGTCTCTCCCTCGCACAGGGTGAACGAGACGTCGTCGACCACCCGGCGCGGCCCGTACGACCTGGACAGCCCGGTGCCGGCGAGCACGCGCGCCGACGGGTTCGGCGTGCGCCGCGGCGCCGGCGAGCCCGGTCGCGCGGCCGAGAGGCGGGTGCCGCGGGAGGCGGCCGACGGGACGGCGGCCAGCAGCGAGCGGGTGTAGTCGTGCGAAGGCGCCGACAGCACGCTCGCGGTGGGGCCCTCCTCGACGACGCGGCCCTCCTTCATGACGAGGACGCGGTCGGCGATCGAGGCGACGACCGCCAGGTCGTGGCTGATCAGCAGCAGGGCGCAGCCGGCGGCCCGGCGTTCGGCCAGCAGGCGCAGGATCTGGGCCTGCACGGTGACGTCGAGCGCGGTGGTCGGCTCGTCGGCGATGATCAGCTCGGGCCCGGCCGCGACGGCCGAGGCGATCAGCACCCGCTGCCGCAGCCCGCCGGAGAGCTGGTGCGGGTGCTGCCCGACGCGCAGCGGCGGATCGGGCACGCCGACCGCGCCGAGCAGTTCGAGCGTCCTGTCGCGGCGCCGCGATCTCGGGACGACGTCGTGCACGGCCAGCACCTCGCCGATCTCGGCTCCGACGGTCCGCAGCGGGTCGAGGGAGACCAGCGCGTCCTGCAGCACCAGCCCGGCGAACCGGCCGCGCAACCGGCGCCACTGGGCCGGCCCGAAGCCGAGCGCGTCCCGGCCGCCGACGCTGAACGCGGACGCCCGCACGGTGGCGCCCGGCCCGGCCAGGCCGAGCAGCGTGCGGGCCGTGACGCTCTTGCCCGATCCGGACTCGCCGACGACGGCCACGCACTCGCCCGGGGCGAGGGACAAGGAGACGCCGCGTACGACCTCGGTGCCGCCGAAGCTCACGCGCAGGTCCTCCACGGCGACGAGGGTGGCGGTCGTGGGCGGGGAGGCGTAGGTCGTCATGGGGTTCTCCCCTCGAAGCGGCGCTGGAGACGGCGGCCGACGACGGTGAGGCTGACCACGGTCAGCGTGATGGCGACGCCCGGGAACAGCGCCTCCCACCAGGCGACCCGCAGGTAGTTGCGGGCCTCGGAGAGCATCGCGCCCCATTCGGCGGCCGGGGGCTGCGGGCCCATGCCGAGGAAACTGAGCCCGGAGGCGGCGATGACGGCCTGGCCGAGCCCGATGGTGGCCAGGACGGGGATCGGCCCGAGCACGTTCGGCAGCACGTGCCCGGCCGTGATCGCGGCCCTGGACCGGCCGAACGTGACGGCCTGCTCCACGTATCCGGCGTGGCGCACCACGAAGGTCTGGGCGCGGACGACGCGGGCGTAGTTGGGGACCTGGGCGACCGCGATGGCGAAGATGACGTTGCCCGTGCCGGGCCCGGTGATCGCGATGACGAGCAGCGCGAGCAGCAGCTCAGGAAGGGTGGACAGCACGTCGAACGACCTGGCCAGCGCCTCGTCCAGCCACTTCGGCGACAGCCCGGCGGCCAGGCCGAGCAGCACCCCGGCGGTCACCGCCAGGGCGGTCGCGGTGACCCCGATGCCGATCGAGTGGCGGGCCCCGTACACCACCCTGGACAGCACGTCGCGGCCGAGGTGGTCGCTGCCGAACCAGTGCGTGCCGCCGGGCGGCGCGAGCGCGCTCACCGGGTCGGCCGCCAGCGGGTCCACGCCGGTCAGCAGCCAGGGGGCGGCCACCGCCAGCGCCAGCAGGACGAGGAACGCCGCGGGCGCGAGCCGCGGAAAGCTCACGGCCGGCCTCCGATCCGGGGGTCGATGGCGCGGTAGGCCAGGTCGAGGAGCGTGCTGACGGTCACGTACACGATGGCCGACAGCAGGACGACGGCCATCACCACCGGCATGTCCCGGCCCGTGACGGCCTGCATCGCCACCTGCCCGAGCCCCGGCCGGCCGAAGAGCACCTCGGTGATGACGGTCCCGCCGAGCAGCGTGCCGGTGAACCAGCCGGCCAGCGTCACGGCGGGGATCAGCGCGTGCCGGAGCGCGTGCCTGGCCACCAGCCGCGATTCGCTCAGCCCGCGGGCCCTGGCCGTGACGGCGAACGGCTGCTCCAGCGCCCGCTCCAGGCCGCCGCGCAGCACCTGCCCGAGCACGCCCGCGATCGGCAGGCCCAGCGCGAGCGCGGGCAGCACGAGCGCCTGCGGCCCGGACGCCCCCGACACGGGGAACCACCCGAGCGTGAACGAGAACACCGCCAGCAGCACCAGCCCGATCAGAAACGGCGGCACCGACACCGAGACCAGCTCGGCCGCCGAGGCCGCGCCGCGCAGCCACCGGCCCCGCCCCGCGGTCACGACGGCGATCACCCCGGCGAGCGACACCCCGATCCCGGCGGCCGCCAGCGTGAGTTGCAGGGTCGAGCCCACCTGGGTGGACAGGATGTCGCCGACGCCGAGCTGAAGCTGGTACGAGCGGCCGAGGTCGCCGTGGAGCAGCCGCCACAGGTAGGACAGGTACTGGACGATCTCCGGCCGGTCGAGCCCCCATTCGGCGACGATCCGCGCCCGGATCTCGGGGGTGTCGGCGCCGTCGCCGACCAGGATGTCGATGGTGTCGCCCGGTGCGAGCAGCAGCGCGGCGTACGAGGCGGTGGCCGCCGCCCACAGCACCGCGAGCGCGGTGAGCAGGCGGCCTGCGACGTTCCTCGCCCAGGTGGTCACGTGCCGATCCGGACGTCGTACGCGCCGCGCGGCGTGCCGGAGCCGGCCTCGAAGCCCAGGCCCTGCACGCTCTTCTGGGCCGCGATCTGGTCGGCGGGCACGTAGATCGGGAACACGATCGCCTTGTCCTTCACCACGGCCTGCTGCACCTTGGCGTACAGCTCCTTGCGCTCGTCCAGGGAGGCGGAGGCCGCGGCCGCGCCCAGCCACTTCTCCACGTCGGGGGCCGAGAAGCCGGTGCGGTTGATCGGCCCCTTGCGCGGCAGGATCAGGTTGAGCGCGGCGCCCGCGTCGGCGTCGCCGCGGGAGTTCTCGAAGATCTCGTACTGCCCCTCGGTGTAGGCCTGCTGCGCCGTGCCCTGGTCCACGATCCTGACCTGGAAGTCGATCCCGGCGCTCTGCTTGACCTGCGCCTGGATGGCCTGGGCGAGGATGTCGCGGCGGTCGCGGACGAACGGCGCGGCGGCGACGGAGCGCACGGTGAGCCGCTTGCCGTCCTTGACCCGGTAGCCCTGGGCGTCGCGCTGCTTCCAGCCGGCGGCGTCGAGCAGGGCGTTGGCCTTGGCCGGGTTCCCGCCGAAGGTGCCCTCCAGCGAGGCGTCGTAGAACGGCCCGCCCTTGGTGACGACGCTCCACGCCCTGGTGGCGGTGCCCTGGTAGACGGACTTCAGCACCGCGTCCACGTCCACGGCCTCCCGGAACGCCTCCCGTACGCGCTGGTCGTCGAAGGGGGCGTGGGTGGTGTTGAAGTAGTAGGAGAAGGAGGTGCCCGAGTTGAGCGCGGTCTGGTACGTCAGACCCGGGTCCTGCTTGATCATGGCGGCGTCGGTGGCCGGGACGCCCTCGATGACCTGCACCTGCCCCGAGGTGAGCGCGCCGACGCGCACGGCCGCCTCCGGCAGGAACCGGTACGTGATCCGCGAGAGGTAGGCCGGCCCCTGGTGCCCGGCCCCGGCGGGCGGCCACTTGTAGTCCGGGTTGCGCCGGTAGCGGATCTCCTGGCCCCGCACGTACGACTCCAGGATGAACGGCCCGGTGCCGACCAGGTCGGGCCCGCCGAACTTGAGGTCCTTGGCCGCCTTCAGCGACTTCGGCGAGACCTGCCCCGCGAGGGGCGAGGCGAGGAAGTCGAGGAAGAGCGCGTCCGGCTCCTTCAGCGTGATCTCGATGGTGGTCGGCGACCTCACCTCGGCCCTGGCGAAGGACTTGAGCTGGATGGTGGCGATGGCGGGGTTGTAGCCGGGCACCAGGAACTGCTCCAGGTTCGCCTTGACCGCCGCCGCGTCGAATTTCGTGCCGTCGTGGAACGTCACGTCGTCGCGCAGTTCCAGGGTGTAGGTCAGACCGTCGTCCGACACCTTCCACGACCTGGCCAGCCACGGCTGGAACGTGCCGTCCCGCTGTCGCGACAGCAGCGCGTCGAACTGGTTGAACACGAGCAGCCTGACCTTGTTCTGGCCCCATTGCTGGGGGTTCAAGGTGAGTGGCTGGGTCTCGATGGCCCAGGTCAGGGAGGTCTCCTGAGCTTGACCGCCGGGCTGCTGCGAGCCGCAGGCGGTCAGGGAGACGACGAGGACGAGGGGGGCGATGCCCTTGAGCCGCTTCACACACGCTCCTTTCCTAGCCAAACGGTAGGTAATACATGAATGCCTGTCAACGCCCTCTCGATAGGGTTGATCCACCCGCAGCCGAAGGAGCCAGCCCGATGATCTTCATTACCGCGAAGTTCCGCATCCTGCCCGAGCACGCCGACCGCTGGCCGGAGATCGCCGCCGAGTTCACCGAGGCGACCAGGGCCGAGCCGGGCTGCCTGTGGTTCGACTGGTCGCGCAGCATCGCCGACCCGGCCGAGTACGTCCTGGTGGAGGCGTTCCGCGACGGCGAGGCCGGGGCGGCGCACGTCCAGTCGGCCCACTTCAAGCAGGCCCAGCAGACGCTGCCGCCCTACCTCGCCGAGACGCCGCGCATCGTGAACGCCACCGTCCCGCAGGACGACTGGTCCCTGCTCGGCGAGCTGGCCGTGCCGGAGCGCGACTAGCGGGCGGTGCGGACGTTCCCGTAGGCGAACAGGCTGATCGGGCCGGGGCCCGTCGCCGCCTGCTCGGCGGTGACGGCCAGGGCGATCGTGTTGGTCCCGTGCTCGGCCAGGAGCCCGGCGGGGAGCACGAAGTCGCGCTGCGGGCCGATGTCGCCGCCGTACTGGCCGACGTTCCAGCCGTTGAGGAAGATCTGCACGCGGTAGGCGGGCGACGGGTCGCCGCCGAAGCGGAGCCCGAGCGGCACGTCCTGGCCCTCGGGGAGGTCGAGGCGGAACGCGGTCCTGAGCCAGGTGACGCCGGGGGTCAGCTCAGCCGTCGCCGTGTTCCAGGATTTATCGGGAAAAGTCGGCAGGTGCCAGCCGGTGCGCTCCCCGTACAGGCCGCCGTTGTTGAGCGGGCCGCGCAGCGGGTCCGCGCCCGGTGAGCCCTGGATGCGCCACGAGATCGGGGTGCCGCCGCCCACAGCTGCGGCCACCAGGCCGCGTGGCTGCTTGAAGCGCAGGTCGTCGGCGATCCAGTCGTCGTTGTGGCCCATGTTGGCGACGAGGACGGAGATCACGTTGTCCGCGCCCGGCTTGAGCACGCCCGCCGGGATGCCGAAGTGGCCGGGGCCCGGGTCGGGGTTGGGCGGCGTCGACTGGTCGCCGGAGTCCGCCTCCACGCCTCCGGCGGCCGAGCCGAGGTAGCGGCCGTTCAGCCAGACCAGGTAGTTGCCGCGCAGGCCGGTGACGGCGTTCAGGTCGATCCCGGTCTCGGATCCGGCGGCGGTGAAGTGGCCCCGGTACCAGACGTTGCCGTAGTGGTAGCCGTAGTCGTCGGCGTACAGGACGGGCAGGGTCTTCGGCGGGTGCGGGCTGACGGTCGTGGTGTGGTCGGCGGCGGTCCAGCGGGAGTCGTCGAAGCCGGGCGCCGCCTCCGGGGCCTCGGCGCGGGAGCGCCACGCGGTCAGCTCGGGCAGGCGGACCGCGTCGGGGGCGCGGGTGGCGCCCAGGAGCGAGCCGCTCGGGGTGCGGGTGACGCGTACGTCCTCCGCGCCGATCCGCAGCCGCCGCGCCGCGGGCGGCGCGAACACCTCGACCGGCCCGCCCGCGGTGTCCGCCGCCAGCCGCACGGTGTCGCCGCTCGCCGAGGCCGAGCGGACCAGCTCGGTGCCGCGGACGAGCACCGGCCCCGAGCCCGTCTCCGCCCGCCAGAATCCGGCCACCGCCTCGTCCGTGCCGAGCAGGAGCAGCAGCGGCCGCCGCCCGCCGCCCGTGACCAGCACCCGGGCGAGCCCGTCGTGGGTGTAGTCGAGGCGCAGGTCGCCCCCGGTGTACGCGGCCCGCACGTCCCCTTCCAGGACCTTGACCACCGGGCGCGAGCCGTAGCGCAGGATCGTGGCGCCGGGCGAGCCCGCCGTGCCGTACAGGACGGCGACGTCACGGCCGCCGACGAGGGCGTGGGTCATGATCTCGGACGTGGACAGGACCAGGCGCTGGCCGCCCAGGTCGTACCCGGCGACCAGGACGTGCGCGTCGCGCCCCTTGACCCGCACGGGCACCCGGTGGCGGCCGTCGGGGGCGGCCCAGTCGAGGGTGGCGTCGTCCGTGCCGGTGGCGGCCCTGTCGGCATGTCTCACCAGGACGAACTGGGTGCCGGTGTCCGGGTTCGCGCGGGCCGTCGTGGTGAGGGCGGGGTTGTCCGACGCGGCCGGGGAGGTCGCGGGGTCGGTCTTGGCCAGCGGCGTGACGGACTCCAGGAAGTAGCCCTGGCGCTTGAACTCGTCGTACTTGGGGGTGAGCCGCCGGGCCTCGGTGATGGCGGCGCCGTAGTCGTAGGAGGTGTAGACGTCGTTGGGCTGGGCCAGCCAGCCCCAGTTCGTGCCGCCGTAGCCCATGTAGTACGAGAACATCGTCGCCCCGGCCGTGACCAGGTTGTTCTTGTAGAAGTACTTCATGAAGGCCGGGCCCGTCAGGTCGCGGCACTTGTCATACCCGGCGTTGCCCAGGTCGATCGCGCCCGCCTGGTACTCGGCGGCGAACACCGGGATGTCGTCGCGCAGCCGCTCGGTCAGCCCTTCGCCCCAGGGCCCCCAGACGTCGGGGCTGCCGCACTCGAACGACTGCGGGTAGTCGTCCACCCCCGGGATCTGCACCGCCCCGGGGCCGGTCGCCCACGTCGAGCTCCAGCTCCCGGCGTCGCAGCAGTCGTTGGTGGTGATCGGCACGTCGATGCCGTCCGCCCGCGCCTGGTCCTGGATGTCCTGCATGTACGCGGCGTCGGTGTTGACCTGGTACTCGTTCTCGGCGTTGTAGAGGATGACCGGGCCGCCGTCGGTGACCTGGTGCCGGGCGATGATCGGATTGATCCGGTGCAGCCACTCGCGGTAGGCGGCCTGGTAGCCGGGCGCGCTGCTGCGGGCCCGGCCCGGCACGGTCTTCACCCAGGCGGGCAGGCCGCCGCCGGTGCTCTCGGCGTTGATGTACGGCCCGGGGCGGGCGATCACGTACAGTCCGGCCTGCCGGGCGGTCCGCAGGAGGCGGTCCACGTCGCGCACGCCGGTGAAGTCGTACACGCCGGGCTTCGGCGAGTGGTACGCCCACGAGAAGTAGATCGAGACCGCGTTGAACCCGGCCGCCTTGAACTTCTCCAGCACGTCCCGCCACAGCCCTGGGCTCGGCAGGCGGAAGTAGTGGAACTCGGCCGCCTGGAGGATGAGCCGCTCGCCGTCCACCTTCAGCGAGTACCTGTCGTAGGTGACCTCGCGCGGGGCCGCGCCGGCGCCCGCGGGCGCTCCCAGCAGGACGCAGAGCAGGACCAGGAACACCGCGATCGAGCGCCTCATGGTCGCCTTCCCGAGGTCGGCTGCGGACCTCTTTAATTTGGCGACCATCCAAACAAAAGTCAACAGATCCGGCCTGCGGGGCTCCCGCAATGGAACGCAAGTTCACGCAAGAAATCAGCAGACTGACGAAACTACTTAACAACATCTTGTGGATCGGTGACCTGGGGCCTACTGTCGCCTCACCCCCCGAGAGAAACGAGCACCGGATGCCACGCACAGTCCTGGCTGTCTTATGCGCGGCCGCGATGGCCCTCGGCATCGCCCCGGCCCATGCCTCCTCCCCCCAGGCTCCCGTCGTGACGCGGGCGGCCCTCGACCCGGCGCTCGTCGCGGGCCGGGGCGCCGCCGTGGACTTCCTGGAGCAGGAGGCGGAGAACGCCGTCACGAACGGCACGGTCATCGGCCCCGACCGGAGCGCGTACACGCTGCCCGCGGAGGCGTCGGGGCGGAAGGCGGTGCGGCTGGAGCCGGGGCAGCACGTGGAGTTCACGCTGCCGGGCGCGGCCAACGCGATCACCGTCCGCTACAGCATCCCCGACGCGCCCGGCGGGGGCGGCATCACCGCGCCGCTCGACGTCACGGTCAACGGCAAGGGCCGCCGGACCATGACGCTGACGTCCCAGTACGCGTGGCTGTACAACCAGTACCCGTTCTCCAACGACCCCGGCGCCGGCCTGCTGCACCCCGACTGGTGGATCACCGAGTGCTCGTGCGTGCCCAGCGCCACGACGCCGCCCCCGTCGATCGCGAAGCCGTTCCGCCCGAACCACTTCTACGACGAGCAGCGACTGCTGCTCGGCCGCACGTACCGCGCGGGCGATCGGATACGTCTGACTGTCCCCGCGGGGAGCGCGGCCGCGTGGACGGTCATCGACCTGCTGGACTCCCAGCTCGTGGGGCCGCCGCGGGTGAGGTTCGCGGCGGCCGACGTGCTGGTGTTCGGAGCGGACCCGTCCGGGCGGCGCGAGTCGTCGGACGCGTTCGACCGGGCCATCGCCTTCGCCAAGCGCAAGCGGCTGGAGGTGTACGTCCCGCCGGGCACGTACCAGGTGAACCGGCACATCATCGTGGACGACGTGACGATCACGGGCGCGGGGAGCTGGTACACGATCATCAAGGGCCACGAGGTCGCGCTCGCGAGCCCGGCGCCGGACGGCTCGGTGCACACCGGTGTCGGCTTCTACGGCAAGCCGGGCGGCAGCAGGAACGTGCACCTGTCGGGGTTCGCCATCGAGGGGGACGTGCGGGAGCGCGTCGACACCGACCAGGTGAACGGGATCGGCGGTGCGATGAGCGACTCCACCATCGACGGCCTGCACCTCCGGCACACCAAGGTCGGCATGTGGTTCGACGGGCCGATGACGAACCTGCGGATCACGAACAGCGTGGTCGTCGACCAGATCGCCGACGCCGTGAACTTCCACACCGGCGTCACCGGGTCTGTCGTGTCGAACACCTTCATCCGCAACACCGGCGACGACGCGCTGGCGATGTGGTCGGAGAAGAGCGCCGACAGCGGCAACACGTTCGACCGCAACACCGTCCAGACGCCCGTGCTCGCGAACGGCATCGCCGTCTACGGCGGCAGGGACAACACGATCTCGAACAACCTCGTGGCCGACCCGGTCAGGGAGGGCAGCGCCATCCAGGTCGGCTCCCGCTTCGGCGCCGAGCCGTTCACCGGCCGGCTGCTGATCAACGGCAACACCACGGTCAGGTCCGGGACGTACGAGCTGAACTGGAACATCGGGCTCGGGGCCATCTGGTTCTACGCGCTGGAGAGAGACATCTCCGCGGACGTCCAGGTGGTCGGCAACCATTTCCTGGACAACACGTACAACGCGATCATGCTGGTGAGCGAGTGGTCGGTGAAGGACCTGTACTCGATCACGAACGTGCACTTCAAGGACATCCGGGTCGACGGGACCGGGACGTCGGTGGTGAGCGCGCGGGCGAAGGGGGCGGCGACGTTCGAGAACGTGGACGCGCGGAACGTGGGCGCGGTGGGGGTGAACAACTGCGGCTCGTTCGGCTTCCCGCCCACGGGCTCGGAGTTCTCCCTGACCGATCTCGGCGGGAACGACGGCGGCGGCGCGGCGGGGCCCTGGCTGGCACCGTGGCTCCTGCCGAACACCATCACCTGCGACGACCGTCCGCCGGTCGTGGCGCCCGCGCCCCCGTCCCCCTGGTGACCGGCCCGGCCGGGCGGGGGCGCCCCGCCCGGCCGCGGGCTCACGCGGGGCTGCGCATGGGCTCCAGGCCCCTGACCACGGTGGTCGTCAGGATGCCGACCTCGGCGATGCCGATCGTCACCACGTCGCCGTCCTGCAGCGTGAACGGCAGGTCGGGCACCAGGCTGGTGCCGGTGGCCAGGACGGCGCCGTCGGGGAAGGAGTCGGCGCGGAACAGGTAGCCCGCCAGCTCGTCGAGGCGCCGGTGCAGGCCCGACGTGGACGCCTTGCCGTCCCACACCGTCTCGCCGCCCCGGCCGATCGTGAGCGTGATGTCCAGCGCGTACGGGTCGGACACCTCCCACACCGGCCTGATCGCCGGGCCCACCGCGCACGCGCCCAGGTAGATCTTGGCCTGTGGCAGGTACAGCGGGTTGACGCCCTCGATGGTGCGCGAGCTCACGTCGTCGACCACCGTGTAACCGGCGATCTCACCGGCCGCGTTCAGCACCAGGCCGAGCTCCGGCTCCGGCACGTCGATCTCCGAGTCCGACCGCACCGAGATACGCCCGCCGTCGCCCGAGACCTTCCAGGCCACCGACTTGAAGAACAGCTCGGGGCGCTCGGCGTCGTAGACCAGCTCGTACACGTCGGCGGCGCGCTCGCTCTCCAGCACCCGCGCCTCGCGCGAGCGCCGGTACGTCACGCCCGCCGCCCAGACCTCCATCAGCCCGTCCACCGGCGCCAGCCGCCGCACGGACGCGGACGGGTGCCCTGGCCCGTCGGCACCCGCCAGCCGCTCGCGCAGCCCCTCGACCGGGAGCCGCAGCAACTCGGCCACGGTGGTGACACCGGCCAGTTCCACCACCTGCTCGCCATCGTCGACGCCGACCGCGGGCGCGTCGGTCAGGGGGCTGACGAACCGTACGATGTGCATGCCTGCTCCTCATTCTCATCAGACGAGTCTCATGAGAGTCTTCCCTACCCGGCCGGGCCGATTTCTGGCGGGTCAGATCACCTCGAAGTCGGCCATCATCGCCATGTCCTCGTGCTCCAGGTTGTGGCAGTGGAGCATGTACCGGCCGCGGTAGCCCTCGAAGCGGGCGAGCACGTCCACCACCTCGTACGGTCGCACGTCCACGGTGTCCTTCCATCCCGCGTCCGCGGTGGCGGGGGCCCGGCCGTTCCTGGCCAGCACCAGGAAGTGGGCCAGGTGGACGTGCACGGGGTGGTGGAAGTCGCTGGACAGCCGCCAGACCTCGGCCGTGCCGAGCCGGGGGCGGGCCAGCGGGACGCCGGGCCGGTAGGGGTGGCCGTTGATCGTCCAGGCCCGCTCCGATCTGCGGAAGTCGAACCTGCGGGTGGTCACGGGCGCCACGCGTCCGGGCGGGCGGGACAGGACGGCCGGTACGGAGCTGTCGTCGGCGGCCCGGCGGGCGACGACGAACCGCATGACGTTCCCGGCGGGCCCGCCGGCGAGGGTGTTGACGAGGGTGACCGTGCTGCCGACGGGGTAGGCGGAGAAGTCCACCACCACGTCGTGGCGCTCACCCGGCGCCATCGGGAGCTCGTCGTGCGCGACGGGCGCGGCCAGCAGGCCGGAGTCGCTCCCGATCTGCGTGAACCGGCCGCCCGGCGCGAGCCGGAGCCGGTAGCGGCGCGCGTTCGAGGCGTTCAGCAGCCGCAGCCGGTAGCGGGTGGCCGTCACCTCGGCCACCGGCCAGGGCGCCCCGTTGACGAGGATCACGTCTCCCTCGACGCCCTCCATGTAGTCGCCGTCGACCGCGGCGGGCATGTGGCCGCCCATGCCCATACGGTCGCCGCCGACCGCGGCGGGCGCGTGGCCGCCCATGCCCATGTGCCCGCCGGCGGGCGGGCTCGGGTAGCGGAAGGAGCCGTCCTCGTCGAACGCCCGGTCGCAGATCATCAGCGGCAGCTCCCGCTCCCCCTTCGGCAGCGGCAGCGCGTCCTCCTCCTCGTCGCGCACCAGCACCATCCCGGCCAGCCCCCGCCACACCTGCGGCCCCGTGAAGTCCATCCGGTGGTCGTGGTACCAGAGCGTGGCGGCCCGCTGCTCCAGCGGGTAGTCGTAGTCCTTCGCCCCGCCGCCGGGCGCCACGAGGTCGGTCGGGTAGCCGTCGGAGCCGGGCGGGGTGACGCCGCCGTGCAGGTGGGTGGAGGTGGGCACGCCCAGCTCGTTGCGCACGCCGACCGTGACGCGGCTGCCGCGCCGCAGGTCGAATGTGGGCCCCGGGAAGGTCCCGCCGTAGCCCCAGACCTCGGTGGTCGTGCCGGGGACGATCTCGATCCTGGCGGCCCGCTGCGTCACCTCGTAGCGGCCTGGGCGTACCGGGCGGGCGACCTCGGGGATCGGCAGCGGCACGGTGAACGGCCGGGGCAGCGTCAGCCGGCTGCGCAGCAGCTCGCCCGAGATCTCGGCGCACCCGGCGGCGGCCAGCCCGGCCCCGCCCAGCACCCCGAGGAAGCCCCGCCTGGTCAGGGCGCTCATGCGGCGCTCGGGCGGTTCGCGTGGGCGTCGCGTGAGAGCTTGGCGCCGGCGCCGCGTGAGAGCTTCGTGCCGGCGCCGCGGCGGCGGAACGCGCGCCAGGTCCAGGCGGTGAAGACGGCCGACAGTCCGAAGATCGCCATGCCGATCGGGAAGTGCAGCGCCAGCACCCGCGACTGCCCCAGCGCCACCTGGGCCGTCTCCAGCGCCACCAGCCCCAGACTGGCCAGCGCGGGCCCGCCCGGCCCCCGTCCCGGCCGCCACAGCAGGACGGCGGCGACGAGCTGCAGGTAGAGCAGGACGTGCGTGAACCCGGCGTTGTTCTGGTGCCAGGCCAGCAGGTCGACGTCGCCGGTGACGAACAGCCCGGCCAGCGCGGCCTGCCCGAGCACCCCGGCCAGGTGCGCGGTGGCGAGCACCCGCAGCGACCAGACGATCCAGCCGGGCGGGGCGGAGGGTGATGCGGTCATGCAGGGAATGCTCCAGGCAGGCCCCCCGGCGCCGCGTCCCACGTGGGAGGGCTTCCCCGCGTACGCCCCGCGGAGTACGCCGCCCGTCCCGGACCGGAAACGTACGACTGTGGGATGACATCGGGCCTGCACCGGGCCCTCGAAAAGTACAACCGGAGGCCGACGACCGGCCCCGGCCGGGTCGCCTACCTTGTCAGCATGGACACCCGGACAACGGACGCGCTCGTCGCGGCGGGCACGATGGCCGCGATCACCGGAGGCACGTACGCGAACCTCTCGTGGACCGGCCCGTTGGAGCGCCCCCTCGACCCGGCGGGCCTGACGCTGATCGTGGTCGCGTCGCTGACGCTGGCCTTCCGGCGCACCACGCCGCTGGCCGCGGGCCTGGTCGCGGCGGCTTCCGGGGTCGTCTACTACGCGCTGCACTATCCGGGGGTGTTCGCCTCGGCGCCCGCGCTGGCCTCGATCTACACGCTGGCCGCGCTCGGCCGCCGCAGGGCGGCGATCTGGCTGTCGCTGGCACTGGCCGTGGGGGTGTACGGGCTCATGGCGATCGCCGAGGAGGATCCGCCCACGGGAGACTGGATGGGGCTGCTGAGCGGGTGGCTCGTGGCCATGGTGGTGATCGGCGAGCTGACCGCGCATCGCCGCGCCTACCTGCTGGCCGTGGAGCAGCGGGCGGAGGAGGCCGAGCGCACCCGCGAGGAGGCGGCGCTGCGCCGGGCCGGTGAGGAGCGGCTGTGGATCGCGCAGGAGCTGCACGACTCGCTCACCCACAGCATCTCCGTGGTCAACGTCCAGGTGGCGGTGGCCATGCAACTGCTGGAGCGCGACCCGGCGCGGGTCAGGGACGCGCTGGCCGCGATCAAGGAGTCGGGGCACGAGGCGATGAGCGAGCTGCGGGCCACGCTGGGCGTGCTGCGCCAGAGCGAGCCGGAGGAGGCGGGGCTGTCCAGGCTGCCGCGCCTGGTGTCCAGGGCCGAGGGCGCGGGGCTGCGGGTGGCGCACACCGTGGCCGGCACGCCGTACGCCCTGCCGCCCGAGGTGGACCGGGCCGCGTACCGCATCGCCCAGGAGGCGCTGACCAACGTGCTGCGCCACGCGGGCGCCGCCGCGGTCACGCTCGCGGTCGAATACGATCCGTCGAAGATCGTGCTGCGGGTGGAGAACGACGGCGAGGCGGGCACCGCCGGGCCGGGGATGGGGTTGATCGGGATGCGCGAGCGCGCGGTCGCCATCGGCGGCTCGCTCACCGCGGGCCCCCGCGAGGGCGGCTTCGCGGTCCGCGCCGAGCTGCCCGTCCGGGTGCCGGCGTGATCAGGGTTCTGCTGGCGGACGACCAGCCGCTGATCCGCGCGGGTTTCCGGGCGCTGCTGGAGCTCACCGACGACATCACCGTGGTCGGCGAGGCGGCTGACGGCGCGCAGGCCGTGGAGCTGGCCCGGCGCCTGCTCCCGGACGTGGCGCTGCTCGACGTGCGCATGCCGCTGCTCGACGGCATCCAGGCCACCCGCAGGATCGGCGCCGCCCCCGACCTCGACGGCGTCCGCGTGGTGATCCTCACGAACTACGCGCTAGACGAGTACGTCTTCGCCGCGCTCCGGGCCGGCGCCAGCGGCTTCCTGCTCAAGGACATCGAGCCCGGCGACCTGCTGCAGTCGGTGCGGGTGGCCGCCCGCGGCGACGCGCTCCTGTCGCCCTCGGTGACCCGCCGCCTGATCGAGGAGTACGTCAGCACCCCGCCCCGCCCCACTCCCGCGCCCGGCCTCGAACGGCTGACCGACCGCGAGCGCGAGATCGTGACACTGGTCGCCAGGGGCATGTCCAACGAGGAGATCGCCGGGCACCTGGTGATCAGCGGCGCCACCGCCAAGACCCACGTGAGCAGGTCGATGACCAAGCTCGGCGTGCGCGACAGAGCTCAGCTGGTCGTCGTCGCGTACGAGTCCGGCCTGGTGGTCCCCGGGACGGGCGCCTAGATCGTCAGCAGAAACTCGTAGACGTTGAGCAGCCATACCAGCAGCCACAGGGCCACGGCGGGAAGCCGGGCCATCCCCCGTCCGATTCCGTCATTTGGCACGCAGTATCACGACGTCCTTCCGTCGACGGCGATGACATCCCCAGTCTGCGTCCCCGGGGGGTGAGCGCGCAGTTCGACGGAGACCATGCCCGGCCTGGATGGTGCCATAACCGGGTGAACCCGGGCGATGTCTAGCCGTTGACCGACTTGCCCAGGGCGCTGCCCGCCAGCCAGTCGTCCCACGACTTCACCCACGGCGTCGGACCGTTGCCGAACCGCAGCTTCCGCGAGGTCCCCGTGACCTCGATGATGTCCCCGCGCTGGGTGAACCGGTAGAACCACTTGGCGTTGGCCGGGCTGGCGTTCACGCAGCCGTGGCTGACGTTGCGGCTGCCCTGATCACCGGTCGACCAGGGCGCGGAGTGGAAGAACGTGCCGCTGTAGGTCATCCGGACGTTCCAGTGGGTGGTGGTGCGATATTCGCCCGGCTTGCCGATGGTGGCCGAGTCCATGAGGGTCGACGCGGCCTTCTCCTGGGCGATCATGGTGCCGGACCAGCTGTCGTCCCCGGGCTTGCCCAGGCTGACCGGGATGGTCTTGACGACCTGGCCGTTCTTCCGCACGACCGCCTCGTGGGTCTTGTTGCTGATCTCGGTGATGTGCTCGTCGCCGACGGTGAACGTCAGGCTGCGGTCCTTGGTGCCCCACACGTCCTGCCCCGCCCGCAGGCCGGCCAGGTGCGCGACCACCGTGACCTTCTCCCCGGTCGGCCAGTACTCGCGCGGCCTGAACTGGACCTCCCGGTCGCTCACCCAGCTCCACGCGCCCTCGACCGGCTTGGACATCCGCACCTCGAGCGACTTCTCGACCGCGGCCCGGTCCTGCTGGGTGGTCACCGGCCGCGACAGCAGGAGCTGGACGGGCATGCCGACGCCGACCTTCTCGCCGTCCAGCGGCGCCATGCCGCTCTCCAGCGTCCGCTTCGGCTTGATCGTGGTGAACGTGGCCCGTGCCGTGACGGGCTTGCCGTCCGTGCCGGTCGCCTGCGCGCTGACCGTGTACGCCGTCGAGGGCCGCAACGGCCACTTGGGGTGCCACGTGCCGTCCGCGCCCAGGGTCCCGCTGACCTCATGCCCCTTGGCGTCGGCGACGGTCAGCTTGGTGAGCTTGCCGTCGGTGGCCTTGGCGCTGACCCCGGCGTCCGGGGCCACCTTCTTCGTGCCGTTCGCCGGGGTGATCGCCAGCTTGGCCACCGGGCCCGGCTCCTGCGACTTGCCGGGCGCACCCGGACCGCCGCCCGAGCCGCCGCCCGAGCTGCAGCCGGCGGCCATGAGCACGGCCACCGTGAAGGTGCCGACGAGTACGGTCCGGCCATTCCGCATTACTGACGCCTCCCACCCGGACAAATCAGGACATTTCACACTAGACGGCTTTTCAATGATCCGGTGCACTTATGCCCTGAACGTCCCGGGGCATGCGACACCCGGTCGCGCATTGACCGGTCCTGTGAGATCGGATTAACATCCGCCTCGCTGCGCCCGAAATTTCCCACTAACTGCGAAAATTTCAGTCGGCCTCGCCCCCGCCGTCGGCTCGTGATCTGCGCAGGACGTCGGACGGCGTGGACCGCGCCGCGACAGCCGCCCGGCGGCGGCAGCCCGCGGGCGGATCATGCTGGACACCGGCGGTGTGCTGCCCCGCTGTCCGGGCCCGTCGGCGAGCCGCCGCGTGTGAGATTGCCGCGCCGTCCGCCCCGGACAATCATGGGGCGGATGGACTACTACCTGATCTCCGGCCCCGGCGGAATCCTGGTGGAGGAGTTCGTCCTCCAGGACGACCACACCGCCACGGGCATCGACAGCGCCGTGTGGAGCCCGGAGCACGGCAGGTGGTCCGCGGCCCCCGAGCTGAGCCGCGCGCTGCGCTCCGACGCCGGGCTCCGCGCGCTGGTGAGCCCGGTGGACCGGCGCTCGGCGGCGGAGGCGTACGCGCGGCTCGGCGGGGGCGAGCTGCCCGGGGAGGAGCGGCTGCGCGGGCTCTTCCGGGAGCGCCAGCCCCTGCCCGCGGCGGCGCCGCTCGACCTGGGCTCGTCCCCGGACGCGCGCCGCTACCGCATCCTGTTCGCCGGCGACCTCGACGCGGACGGGCTGGCGGGCGCCCGCGCGGCCCTGCGCCTGGAGCCCGCCGACGACCCGCGCGTGGCGGGCCGGGCGTCCGGCGAGGGGATCACATGGGAGCTGCGCAGGATCGGCGCGGGCATCGCGTGGTGCGTGGACGTGACCGTACGGCTCGGGAGCGACCCGGCCGGCGTGCTCGGCGCGCTGCTGGACCACCACCGGCAGGCCGTCCGCGAGCAGGGCCTGATTCCGGTCACCGTCGAACGATTCGCCTGATTGTCACATTTTCCAGCTCTATTCCGTCTTGTCTGTGACGTACCCATCCAGTCATAGACGGGGTGACTATGAAGGTCAGCTCACTGGCCCAGGCTCTCGACGAACGGCTCGGCGGTGCCGGTTTCCTGAAGAAGGCGATGCGGAAGGTCTTTCCCGATCACTGGACCTTCCTGCTGGGCGAGATCGCGCTGTACGCGTTCGTGGTCATCCTGATCACGGGCGTCTTCCTCACGTTCTTCTTCAAACCGACCATGGAGGAAGTGGTCTACGACGGCGTCTACGTGCCGCTGCACGGGGTCGAGATGAGCCAGGCGTACGCCTCCACGCTGGACATCAGCTTCGAGGTGCGCGGCGGCCTGCTGATGCGGCAGATGCACCACTGGGCCACACTCGTCTTCCTCGGCGCCATCGTCATCCATCTGCTGCGCAACTTCTTCACCGGCGCCTTCCGCAAGCCGCGCGACCTGAACTGGCTGATCGGCGTGGCCCTGTTCGGGCTGGTGATGCTCAACGGATTGTTCGGATATTCGCTCCCCGACGACCTGCTGTCCGGCGCAGGGCTGCGCATCCTGCACGGGGTCACGGTCTCGGTGCCACTGGTGGGCACGTACCTGGCGATGTTCCTGTTCGGCGGCGAGTTCCCCGGCGAGGACATCATCTCCCGGCTGTTCAGCCTCCACGTGCTGCTGATCCCCGGGCTGCTGCTCGTGCTGCTGCCGCTGCACGCGGTGGTGCTCACGTGGCGGCAGACGCACACCCAGTTCAGGGCCAAGGGGCTGAACGACCGGGTGGTCCGGGGCGCGCCGTTCTTCCCGGCGTTCCTGGCCAAGACGACGGTGTTCTTCCTGTGGGTGTTCGCGGTGGTGGCGGCGCTGGCCACGGTGTTCCAGATCAACCCCATCTGGCTGTACGGCCCGTACGCGCCCAGCACGGTCAGCGCGGGCTCTCAGCCCGACTGGTACATGGGCTTCCTCGAAGGCGCGCTGCGGATCATGCCGCCGTGGGAGTTCGCGGTCTTCGGGCACACGGTGACCATGAGCGTGCTGATCCCGGCCCTGGGGGCGCCCGGGCTGCTGTTCACCGTGCTGGCCCTGTACCCGTTCCTGGAGCGGTGGGTCACCCGGGACCACGCGATCCACCATCTGCTGGACCGGCCGCGCGAGGCGCCGACGCGGGTGGGGCTCGGGGTCGCGGGGATCGTCTACTACGGCGTGCTCTGGCTGGCCGGCGGCAACGACCTGCTCTCCTCGACCTTCCACATCTCGCTGTACGCGACCACGTGGATCTTCCGGGTCCTGGTGGTGGCCGGGCCGGTGCTGGGGTTCGTGATCGCCCGGCGGATCTGCCTCGGGCTGCTGTCGCGTGACCGGCACACGGTGGCGCACGGCGTGGAGACCGGCGTGATCGTGCGCGGCGCGGACGGCGCGTTCACCGAGATCGAGCGGCCGGTGACGGACGAGGAGTCCGCGGTGCTCGTACCGGCCGCGCGGCCCGCCCTCCCGGTGGCGGCGGCGAACGGCGACGTACCTCCGCCGGCCCGCCGCCGGGTCCGCGACGCCGTCGAGCGCTCCTGGTCCCGCTGACTCGTCACGCCTGCCCGCCGTCACGGGACCGTGACGGCGGGGACCGCGACCGGGCCGAGGAGCGGGTCGAGCACGTCCGCCTGGGACCGGCCCGCCGGTGACGGTTGTCGCGTCCGTGATCACCTGGAACCTGCGCAGGTCGGAACGTCCAGCCGCACGTTCAGCCGGTGCCCGGCGGGCTAGAACCGGATGCGTGCCACCACGGCGTCGCGGTCGGGATCAGGCTCCCCTTCAGACCGTTCCTACGGACTGAGCATTAGTTGCACGTGCTCAGCCGAACGCTCCGAACGGTGTTGAGCGTTCTGGTCGCCCGCATTCGCGCCGCGTCCGGGCGGCACGGATCGTGTCCGTGGTCCGGGGATGCGGGGGCGGGGTCCCTCACGCCCGAGGGGTTCCGTTCCGGCCTGGACGGTCCGATGCCCCTGCCCATCACTCCGGTGAGCAGGGGGCGGTGCCGTCCGACGCCGGATCGGATGCCCTTGGGCACGTCTGCCGATCGCCACGGCGGCTGCGTCGTGGCGAGTGGTGGTGCGGGTCTTGCTGGTCAGCGGGGCCTGCCAGTGCTGGGCGCCCCACCGGGAGGTGTAGGCCGGGTCGACAGCGATGATCGCTATCCCGCTCTGGTCGGCCATCGAGACCAACCGGGCCCGCAGCCTGCCCGTGGGCATGCCGGAAATGAGCTGGCGGAAGCGTTTGCGGCGGCCGTGCTTCTCCCTGGTCTTCTCGGTCTGAAAGTCGAGGTCTTCGATGGCGATGGCGTGCACAGCACAGGTGCGTGCCCAGTGCAGCAGCCGGGTCAGCGCGTGGCGGATCTGGGCGTCGCGGTGCTCGGCGTTGCCGGACAGGTCATAGGTGAAGCGGCGAGGGTTGCCGATGGGGTTGCCGTGGGTGTCCAGGCGCCAGGCGGCCAGGTGGTCGGCGTTGGTGTCCACGCCGATCACTCCTGCGGCGAGTGCAGCCGACAGGGGCACGGCCGGGGCTGCAGGAATCTGCCAGGAGGCGGTGATGTACCAGCGTCCGCGTTGCGTGTCCAGGTGGATGCGGTAGGCCACGGCCCGGTTGGCCTCAACCCGATCGGCCCATTCGCTGCGCCGGTGGGCGAAGGCCACCCGGCAGGCCAGTACGTAGCGGCCGTGCGGCGCGTTCGCATGGTGCGCCAGCGGCGCGGGCAGCCGGATCGACACCTGACCGTCGGGGGTGATGCGGATGGTCTCGTTGCCGTAGCGTTTGCCGGACTCGCCGTCGGCGGTCAGAAACCACCGCTCAGCCTCCCACCTCTGCCGCCACTCGGCCTCGGTGAGTCCGGCGGCCTCCAGATGGTGCCGGGCACGGGCGAGCCGTTTGCCGCCCCGCACCACACGCACCCGCCCGGCCTGCTGGTCGGCCTTCCTGCGGGCGAGCCGGTCGGTCAGCACGCCCAGACGGCGGGCCTTGGCGAACCACTCCCGTGCCGAGCGGTAGCCGCCCGGAGCCTTGCGAGTGCCCTTCTTCCCCACGGGCAGCGACAGCCGACGGGTGATCGCACTGACGGCGGCTTCAAGATCGCGGATGTGATCAGCCTGGCCGCGGCGGGCCAGCGCCCACTGATCATGGGACGCTTTGGTGATGGCCCCGGCCCAGCGCGACGACGACTGCACGGTCCACTCGCGCTTGCGTGCCCCCCAGGCGCCAGCGCAGTGCCCCAGCCCGTCGGCGCACCTGGTTTTCAGATCGGCCGAGGCCAGCGCGCCCAGATGCGCGCCAACCAGTCGCAACAGCTCATCGTCTACAGGGGTGAGGCGCTTGAGCCGGTCACGGACCGCGACACCAGACGGGCCGGGCGCGACGAAGGCGGGGGCGATCGCGCGTAGCTCAGCCATGCTGGAAGGCCTGCAGTGTGATGACAGCACGGTCGGTGACCGACGGGCGGGTGGGGGCACGCCGCACTGCCGATGCCGTTGGACAGCGGTCGAGCGGGCACGCTCGCATGATGGGCACTCTCCCCTCTCACAGCTTTGACGTTACGTGACCATTAGGATACCAAGAGTTGACCCGGCTGGATAGAACACGCGTGCGATAAGCGCCAGGGGATACCATCGCGCAATGTAGCCACCCAGCCCCGCGCGGCTGTCAAGCACAGCTGGTCGGGTCGGCCGGGCCAGGGGTTCGTCATCTGGAAAGCGGTCTCCGGCGAACCAGGTGCGGGCGACGGTTGTCGTACTCAGTGGAATGATCCCCGGCGCGGGATCGCCACCCATGGGGAGACGCGCCGGGGGCGGTGCACGAGGGGGGATCGATGGACATCGGCACGAGGCCGCGCCTGCCCTTCCTGGGCGGGGCGAGGCGGGGGACGGCCGGGACGGTCGCCACGGCGGCGCTGGTGGCGATGACCTGCGGCGCGAGCACGCTCGTCGCGCCCTCGCACGCCGCCCACGCGGCCCCACCTGCGGGCGCGGCGTTGGACACGGCTTCGAGCGCGGTTTCGGGCGCGGTTTCTGGCGCGGCTTCTGGCGCGGCGTTGAGCACGGCTTCGGGCGCGGCTCTGGACACGGCGGCGGCCGGGGCGTTGGGTGCGGCGGCGTTCGCCGCACCCGGTGACACGGGCGGGGCCACCCGGGCCCGGCCCCGCGTCGACTGCCGCCACGTCAAGTGCGTGGCGCTCACGTTCGACGACGGCCCCGGCCCCTACACGGACACGCTGCTCGCCTACCTGGCCGCGTACCGCGCCCGCGCCACGTTCTTCGTCGTGGGCAGCAACGTCGTGACCTACCCCCGCGTGCTGCGCCGCACCGTCGCGGCCGGGCACGAGATCGGCAACCACACCTGGTCCCACCCCGACCTGAGGCGGCTGTCGCCCGCCAGGGTGCGTTCCCAGCTGGTCCGCACCGACCAGGCGATCCAGGCGGCCACGGGCGTCGTGCCCAGGCTCGTCCGCCCGCCGTACGGGGCGTTCAACCGCACCGTGCGCCGCCAGACCGCCCGCCCGCTGGTGCTGTGGAGCGTGGACACCGTCGACTGGCGCTACCGCAACAGCGCCACGGTGGCCCGCCGGGCGCTCAGGTGGGTGCGGCCCGGCAGCGTCATCCTGTTCCACGACATCCACCCCACGACGGTGCGGGCCATCCCGCGCGTGCTGCGGACCCTGGCCAAGCGCGGCTACCGGTTCGTCACCGTCAGCGAGCTGTTCGGCGGCCACCCGCCGCGCGTCGTCTTCAGCGCCGCCCCGCCTGAGCTGCCCTGATCAAATTTCCGGCCAAGTGTGAACTCCTCTCGCGTCCGCCGCGTATCTCCAGGTGTGAGCGGTGATCGCGCTCGACCGCCGAGAGAAAGGACGCGTCACCGGCAGCAGGGACACCGCGCGGGCCGGCCGGGCTGCCGGCCCGCGTGGGCTGCGGGCCGCGCCGAGTAGACGGGTCAGCGGCCCTGGGCGAGGTTCCAGGCGCGGGCGGTCTGGTCACGGCTGCCGCTGACGGCGATCGGCCGCCCGTCGAGCAGGCCCGCCGCCACCGACCAGACGCAGTCGGAATGACCGGTGAACGGCGTGCCGAGTAGTTTCCTGGTGTTCAGGTCCCACACGCGTACCGTTCTGTCCTCGCTGCCCGTGACCACCACGGGCGTGCCGTCGAGGTTGCTGATCGCCACCGACCAGACGACGCCGGTGTGGCCGATGAGCGGGGCGCCGACCTGCTTCATGGTGATCAGGTCCCAGACCCGCGCGGTCATGTCCTCGCCGCCGGTGACCACCACGGGCGCGCCGTTCAGGAAGCCCATCGCCGCCGACCGCACCCAGCCGGAGTGGCCGGCCATCGGCGCGCCGAGCTGTTTCCTGGTAGGGAGGTCCCAGACGCGCACGGTCCCGTCGTCGCCGGTGGTGACGGCCACGGACGCGCCGCCGGCCTGGCCGATGGTCACCGCCCACACCCCGCCCTCGTGACCGGCCAGCGGATCGCCGTACTCCTTGGCCGTCTGCAGGTCCCAGACGCGGGCGGTGCCGTCGGTGGAGGCGGTGACGGCGACGTGCCGGCCGCCGATCCGGCCGGTCGCCACGCACTTGACGTCGCCCTTGTGCCCGGCCAGGACGCGGGAACCGCCGGCGGGCAGGCCCCAGACGCGGGCGGTGTCGTCGTCGCTCGCGGTGACGGCGATCGGCGCGCCGTCGAGCTCGTCGAGGACGACCGATCTGACCCATTCGGTGTGGCCGGTGAGCGGCTGGCCGATCTGCCGGTAGGTGCGCAGGTTCCACAGGCGGGCGGTCTCGTCGTCCGAGCCGGTCAGCATGACGGGGACGCCGTCGAGGCTGCCGAGGGCCACCGCCCGCACGTCGTTGGTGTGGCCGGTCAGCGGTTTCCCGAGCTCGGCGCCGAACTGGAGGACCGGGGCGGCCGGACGTACCGGGTCCCGCTCGCGCGGCCACATCGCCACGGCCACGGCCGCCGCGGCGGCGGCCACCCCGACGGCCAGCACCGCGCGGCGCGGCACCCGGCGGGGCGGCGCGGTCTCGGGGAGGACGTCGGGCGGCGCGACGTCGGGCCCCATCGGGTCGGGCAGGGTCAGGGTGTCGTCGCCGGTCAGGGCGCGGACCAGGTCGTCCGCCGTGAGCCGCCGGGCGGGGTTCTTGTCCAGGCACGTGGTCACCAGCGGCCGCAGCGACTCGGGCATCCCGGACAGGTCGGGCGGGTCGTACAGGAGCGCGTGCAGCACCGCGGCCACGGAGTCCCCGGCGAACGCCCGGTGCCCCGTCGCCGCGTACACCATCGTGGCCGCCCAGCTGAACACGTCCGCCGCCGGCCCCACCTCCCCGCCGCTCACCTGCTCGGGCGCCATGTACCCGGGCGTGCCGAACGCCCCGGACTGCGTGACGGCGTGGTCGAGCGCCCGCGAGATGCCGAAGTCGATCACCACGGGGCCCTCGGGCCCGAGGATGACGTTGCCGGGCTTCAGGTCGCGGTGGACGACCCCGGCCCGGTGGATGGCCGCCAGCGCCGTCGCCGTCGCCACCGCGAGCCGCTCCAGCCCGCCGCCGGTGCGGGGCCCGTCCTTCCTGACGGCGCGTTCGAGGGACTCGCCGCGTACGTATTCGCTCACGATGTACGGCCGGTCGGCCTGCATCCCCATGTCCAGCACCCGCGCGGTGCAGAAGGGGGCGACCCGGCGGGCGAGGTCCACCTGCCGGAAGAACCTGCGCCGGGCCTCGGGATCGTCCGAGAGCCGGGCGTGCAACACCTTGACCGCGACCTCGTCGCCCGACGGGCTCAAGCCCACGTAGACCACGCCCTGCCCGCCCTCGCCGAGGAACCGGACGAGGCGGTAGGCGGCGATCTGACCGAGGTGATCCCCCGATTGCGGACGCGACACTGCTTCCCTCTTCGAATCGCGCAGGAGCTTCAGCACCGGATACTACGATTCGGAAAGCCCTCGTGGATGACCCCGGAGGGCAACATAAATGGACATATTTGCCCTGGTCAGAGAAACGTCATGCGCTGTTTCCCGGTGATTCATCTCCCGGAGAGCGCGGGCGGCCCCGTACCGAACGGGACCGCCCGCGGCTTCAGGCGAGCAGGCCCGCCAGGGCCAGCGCGGGCTCCGGGTGGCCGGCCAGGAGCGCGGCCACCTCCCCTGGGCCCGGCGCCGGCGCCTGCCAGGAGCCCTCGCAGCCGAGCAGCCCCGCCACCGCGTCACAGGCGGCCGGATGCCCCAGCAGCAGCTCGGCCACCGGCCCCGACGCCACCGGCGCGGCACCCGCCGGCGCGGCGGCGGGACGCGCCGACCGCGCCGTCCACGGCGGCACCCAGCCGTCCACGGCCGCCAGCGTGCCGGGGAACGTGCGCCCGGCCTCGCGGACGAGCGCCGGCATCAGCTCCCCCGCCTGGTCCCGCAGCGAGGTGATCAGCTTCGGCAGCCACGGCAGCAGCACCCGGTCGGGCAACTGCCCGAACGCCTTCGAGATCACCTCCACCACGAAGCCCGACAGGGCGGGGACGGGCTCCATGGCCTGGACGAACCCCAGGATGTAGAGCGGGAACGACGGGACCACCAGCGGGTTGGCCAGCAGCTCGTCGCACCGCGCCCGCAGCTGCGCCAGCGGCAGCAGCCCGAGCTGGGAGCGCGCCGCCCACAGCAGCGCCACCTTGTCCGGCGCCTCCGGATGCGACTGCTGCACGGCCAGCTCCAGCTGGGCCCGGTCGCAGCCCAGTGAGAGCGCCAGGCCCTCCATCGAGAACAGGAACCCCAGCATGGCCGCGACCTGCCGCGCCCCCGTGTCGTCGTCCACGAACGCCGTCGGCAGGAGGGTGCAGTAATGCGCGTAGCCGGAGGTCGCGAACTCCTCGCACCAGGCCGGCAGCTCCGGCTCGTGGGCCCGGTAGTAGGACATCAGCCGCCGGATCCTGCGCAGCACCTCGGGCGCGTCGTCCACGCTGCGCTCGGACGAGAGCAGCTCCACGGCCCGCTGCCCCAGCTCGTCGGCGAAGCGGCGGCCGCCGAGGAAGAGCACCGCGTCCTCGACGGCCGCCAGCGCGACGGCCGCCGTGGCCTTGGGGTCCCACACGGAACGGCGCAGCCGCTGCTCCAGCACCTGCTCGATGGTGACGCCCTCGTAGCCCAGCTCGATGATCGAGCGCTGGTGCTTGCCGAACGCCAGGTCCCAGCTCTCCTGGATCGAGCGCTCCCCCAGCCGGCGCTCGCCCATGATGGGGCGGACGGCGTCGCGCGGCAGCAGGTAGCGCAGCATCCACAGCAGGTCGGAGCAGGGCACCAGCTCGGGATCGGCGTTGAGGTCGAGCAGCGCCCGCTGGATCGTGCGCTTCTCCAGGTCGAGCCCGAGCGGCGCGAGCCGGTCGTACACGTCGCGGGCCAGCGGCGGCAGGGCGTCGTAGCCGACCTCGCCGACGCGGTCGCCGCCGAGCATGATCTCGCACAGCCGCCGCACGTCGCGGCGGCCCGGCACGACGTCCTTCTCGATGCAGGTGACCGCCGCGTCCTGGAAGTCGTACGGGGTCGGCCTGGCCCGGTTGCGCATGCCGGCGAGCAGGATCGAGGTCTCGAACACGGCGATGGCGTCGGCGGTGCTGGCCAGGTAGCCGTTGCGGCGGGCCAGCCGGACGATGTCGACGCTCCAGCCGAGCAGCTCGGCCTCGTCCAGCTCGTCGAGCGCGGGCGGCTGCGACAGGAACCCGGTCAGCCGGTCGGCCACCTCGCCCTGGGGGACGGGCGCGGGCAGCTTGGCCACACGCTTGCGCGCGCCCCGCTGCCCGGCCAGCTGGAACGGCGTCAGTTTGCCACGGGTCAGCGCCTTGTCCCAGGTCGCCGCCGCGATCGACACCGAGCCGGAGGCCAGCCCGAACTGGGCCTCGATGGCCGAGTGGCTGGACGGGATGAGCCCGTAGAGCCATTTCGTGCCGGTTCGCGGGGTGATCTCGAAGGCCGCCGTGGACTTCAGCCCGAACTGCTCGACGTGGCTGGCGGCGTGGAAGGCGCCGCACACGTAGAGGCAGTCGGCCGGGTCGGCGCCGGAAGCGGCCAGGTGCTCGCGCATCCTGGTCCACATGTAGCGCTCGCGGTCCTCGTCCACGCTGCGCCGGCCGCCGTCGCGGTCGAGGCGGCGGAACAGGCTGCCGATCAGCACCATGACCTGGCGGTAGGTGTCGTAGTCGGCCCCGGACAGCGGCTGCTCGACGTACTGGTCCCACCACTCCGACCAGTGGCGCACCTTGCCGTGGTGGAGCAGGTGCTCCTCCAGCTCGGCGAAGCGCGGGCGCAGGTCGCCGAGCTCGATGCCCACCGCGTCGCCGTGCAGGCCGGCCTCTTCTGCGTGCTCCTTCTTGCCGGGCTCCTCGTGGGGCGCCCACTGGAAGACGTGGTCCGTCGACCGGTCGACCAGCACCAGCTCGACGCCCGGGGTCTCCAGCGCGTACGAGATGGCCTGGTATTCGGCGGACGCCTCGGTGATGGGCGCCACCACGCTGAGCGGCGCCCACGACAGGGGGAAGCCGTCGAGCTCGGTCGCGAACGCCTGCACCGCCACCGGCAGCCGGCAGTTGCGCAGCTCGCTCAGCAGCGGCCGCAGGTCCTCGCAGAGCTCCAGGTAGATGACCTTCGGCTGCTTCTCCCGCAGCCTGCGCACCATCGCCAGCGCCGAGGCCGGCGAGTGGTGGCAGACCGGGAAGATCTCCAGCTCCTCGCGCAGCGCCCGGTCCACGTCGTCGACCAGGCCGGACAGGATGTCCGACACGGTCACCGGGCTGTCGGCGAACGCGGCGGCGGCGTCGAGGAGCTGCTCACGGAGCGCGCCGAACGGGCTCGTCTGGCCGGTCATGAGAGCGTGGCGATGGCCTCGCGGCCGCCCTCGAGGAACTCCGGCCACTCCCCGCCGTCCTTCTTGCTGCGGGGCTCGACGACGCCGTGCCAGTACTTGTTGAGGATCGCGAGGTCCTCGGGGCTGCGCCGGGCCAGCGAGCCGACCAGCGAGCCGGCGAGGGTCTGGGCGCGCAGCACGCGGTCGCCGAAGAAGTGGCTGTGCAGGATGGCGTCCTCCAGCACGCCGATCTGCTCGGCCGTGGACAGCGCCGACTCCAGCTTCTCGTCGTCGCTGGTGGCCGACGCGGCGGCCGTGCGCAGGTCGGCGAAGCTCTGCAGCAGGATGTCCAGCAGCGTGGGCGGCAGGTCCAGCTCGATCCGGTGCCGGCGCAGCAGCTCCTCGGTGCGGAAGCGGACGATCTCCGCCTCGCTCTTCTTGTTCGTCACGACGGGGATGCGGACGAAGTTGAAGCGGCGCTTGAGGGCCGACGACAGGTCGTTGACTCCCCGGTCGCGGCTGTTGGCGGTGGCGATGATGGAGAAGCCGGGCTGGGCGAAGACGATGTTGTCGTCGTCGAGCTCGGGGATGGAGACGTACTTCTCCGACAGGATCGAGATCAGCGCGTCCTGCACGTCGCTGGTCGAGCGGGTCAGCTCCTCGAAGCGGCCGATCACGCCCTTCTCCATCGCCGTCATGATCGGCGAGGGGATCATCGAGTGGCGGGACTGGCCCTTGGCGATGACCATGGAGACGTTCCACGAGTATTTGATGTGGTCCTCGGTCGTGCCCGCGGTGCCCTGGACCACCAGCGTGGAGTTGCGGCAGATCGCCGCGGACAGCAGCTCGGCCAGCCAGCTCTTGCCGGTGCCCGGGTCGCCGATGAGCAGCAGGCCCCGGTCGGAGGCCAGGGTCACGATGCTGCGCTCGACGAAGCTGCGGTCACCGAACCACTTCTGCGAGATCTCCCGGTCGAGCCCGTCGGAGCGCTCGGAGCCGAGGATGAACAGCCTGATCATGCGGGGGCTCAGCCGCCACGAGAACGGCTTGGGGCCGTCGTCGACCGACTCCAGCCAGTCGAGCTCCTCCGCGTACTTCACCTCTGCGGGGGCGCGCAGCATATCGTCACTCATGGGTGAGGTCTCCTAAGCGAGGAAGTTCTTGAGCTCGAGGACGAGCTTGCGGATATGACCCGAGATCACGGGGGTGCCCAGGTCCTTGAGTTTCTGGCGGTACCACGGGTCGACGCTCGCGTTTCCGGAGCTGTTGACCGAGCCGACGGGGATGAACTTGACCCCCGAGCGGTGGATCGCCTCGAAGTCGGTGATCAGCGATCGGTTGTCGTAGAAGTCGGAGATCCACACCATCACGGTGTTGCGCGGATCGGTGATCTTCGGCCGGCCCAGGGCCATCGCGACCGTGCCGTCGGTGCCCCCGCCGAGCGTGGTGCGCAGCAGCACCTCGAACGGGTCGTGCACCCACGGGGTCAGGTCGAGCGCCCGGGTGTCGTACGCGATGAGATGCACGTCGACCTTGGGCAGCC
The DNA here is from genome assembly GCF_040605375.1 of Nonomuraea sp. NPDC005650. Classification (NCBI taxonomy): domain Bacteria; kingdom Bacillati; phylum Actinomycetota; class Actinomycetes; order Streptosporangiales; family Streptosporangiaceae; genus Nonomuraea; species Nonomuraea sp. NPDC005650. The sequence goes on along the minus strand of NZ_JBEXCR010000046.1, from coordinate 66,927 downwards.
CGGCGAAGATCGACGCCAGGATGGTGCAGTTGACCATCGCGTCCACCATCGAGCCCGACTGGTCGACGACCACGATCAGGCGGGCCGGGGTGGTGCGGCGGGCGGTCTGCTTGTAGTAGAGCCGGTCGACGTAGAGCCGCTGGTCCTCCGGGCTCCAGTTGGTGAGGTTCTTCCAGATGGTGCGCTCGATGTCGAGGTTGCGGAAGACCCGCTTCGGCGGCACCGACCGGTCGATGACGCCCACGCTGGTCTTCTCCACCTGGGTGCGCAGCACCTCGGCGACCTCGTCCACGAACCTGCGGATCAGCGCCTTGGCGTTGGCCAGCGCGACGCCCGACAGGTTGGACTTGTCGCGCAGCAACTGCTCGATGAGCGACATGCTGGGCGTGAGCTGCCTGGACAGCGCCGGGTCGGCCAGCACCTCGCGCAGGTGCATGCGCTTGACCAGGTCGCCTTCGATGCCCGCCAGGACCGCGGCCACCTCTTCGTCGCCGGGGCTGTGCCGCAGCCCGCCGGGCTCGCTGCCCATGCCGCGCTCGAACCAGCCCGCGTCGTTCTTCCAGCTCTCCAGCCGGCTCGCGGTGACGTTGCCGGTGCCCGTGGAGAACACGTTGAGCAGCAGCTTGGAGACCAGGGCCGCCCGGCGGACCTCGTCGCCGTCCTCGTGCTCCTTCTCGGCCATGAGATCTTGGAACTCGTCGGCCAGGCCGGGGAAGCGCTGCACGAGGTTGTCGATCGAGACGCCGGGGTCGAGCAGGGCGGGCGGGAGGCCGAGGTCGTCGACGATGGCCACGCTCGACCGCTCCAGGGTGGGCTGCTCGTCGGCGCCGAAGACGCGGGACAGCAGGCGCCAGTAGAGCACCTGGCGCCGGGTCTCGTCCGATGGGGTGGGGGAATCGGTCATTTCCTCAGCAACCGCCCCGCTCGCTCGCGCAGCACGGCGACCACGTCACCGGCCTTGGCCTCGGCCTTGACGACCTTGGGGTCGGTGGGGCCCATGGCCCAGTCGCCGTTGTGCGCGGTGACGCCCTTCTTCTTGACCGTGGCCTGCACGGCGAGCGGCTGCAGGAGCCACTGCCCGCCGTCCCAGCGCATGAGGCCGATGCAGGCGGAGGAGGCCGACACCAGCTCGGGGGTGAGCGGCCCGCCGGCCGGCAGCCGGTCGAGGGTCACCGGGAGCGAGTTTCCGCCCAGGTCGAGCGTCTCGTCCTTGATCGTGTAGCCCTCCAGGAAGACGGGCTCAGCGATGCGTACGGGATGGCGGTCGAGCGGCGGGGTCGCCGGCGCCACGGCCTCGGCGAGCTGGACCCGGGCGGTCGCGAACGGGTCGGCCGCCTCGCCGGCGCTCGCCCTGCCGTCGTGCCACACCAGGTCGCCGCCCGGCAGCAGCGGCATGTCGGCGAGCTCCAGGCTGAGGTGGCCGGCCAGCGCGCCCATGAGCACGGGGTGGTCGCCCATCAGCCGCCACACGGACGGACCGGAGATCGTGTCCACCTTCGCGGCCGCCACGCTCGTGCGCACCAGCCGGGACGGGGCGTCGCCCGCGGGCTCGAGGATGCCGTGGACCTGCACCCGCACCACTGTGGCGTGCTCGTGCAGGTCGGCGCCGAGGATCAGCAGCCGCCCCGAGACCGGCTCGGCGGCGCCGTGCCACGTGCCCTTCTGGGACAGCAGCAGGGCACGCGTCCACAGGTCGGCCCACCTGCGGGCGGGCAGCAGGTCCATCGTGCCCACCGGGCAGGACGCCCGCAGCTCCGCCGCCAGCCCGTCGAGCAGCACCGCCAGCCCGCGCAGCTCGGGCACGGCCAGCAGCGCCTCGATGGCCTGGTCGGCACTGGAGACGACGTCGTGGTCGACGCCGCGCCAGCCGGTGATCGCCAGCTCGCGCAGCCAGCCCCGGCACGCGGCCAGCACACCCGCCGGCTCGCCCGCGCCTTCGGCGGGCTCCCAGGTCTCGCGGGTGCGGCCCAGCGCCGTGTCGAGCCGGGCGAGCAGGGCGTCGTGCACCGCGCCGAGCAGCGCGGCCCGCCCGCCGGCCAGCGCCGCCAGGTGCTCGTCGCCGACCGACCCGGCGGTCACCTTCTCCGCCGCCTCGGCCAGCCGGTCGCCGAGCGGGCTGCCGGCCAGCGCGCCCGCCAGGGCGACCAGCGCCGCGGACGCCTCCTCACCCAGCCGGGCGAACCCGTGGGTGAGCGCGTCATCGAACCCCGTCACCAGGTCGAGCGCCTCGCCTGCCCCGGCCGGGGCGTCGCCGACCAGCTCTCCGAGCTGTACGTCGAGCATCACCGCACCGCCCTCGTCGCCGGGAACCAGTGCAGCTCGGCCAGCGGCTCCGTGCTGTCGGGCACCTCCAGGTAGGCCAGGTGGCGCAGGAACCTGCTGAACACCACGGCGGCGGGCGTGCGCTCGACCGGCCCCTTGACGGAGGACATCAGGGACTGGCCCTCGGGCACCTCAACCCCCAGGTAACGGGCCACCCGGTCGAGCCCGTACTGCAGGACCGCCTCGTCGGCCAGCTGGTGGATGTGCTTGCAGGCGTAGCCGTGCAGCGCGCCGCACGGCCGGTTGTTGTTGGTGCTGCAGCTCAACGCGTGGGTGCCGGCGGTGATGGACGAGACGTAGACCCGTTCGATGTCGGATCCGCTCGACACGACCCCCTGCAACCGCCCGTCGGCCAGCTCGACGAAGGGCACCTTCGCCAGCTTCCGCGGCTCGACAGGCGGCACCACCCGCACCACGCTGCGCCGCTCCCACGCGGCTCTGTCCGCGTCCACGACCTTGAACCCTCCCGCCCCGGCCGGATCACGGGCGCGCGCGGGAATGCCCGCGCCTTCGCGACCGGCTGATCAATGATCCGGGAACTTACCGGAGGCCACTGACAGATCGGGTCTAAACGATCAAAGCGCGAGTTCACGGCTCGCTGTCGCCGTTCACCGCCTCCAGAACGGCGTGCGCGGTCAGGCCCGCGCCTTCCAGCACGGCGGAGACGCGGCCCTTCCTGATCACCACGACGCGGTGGCAGACCTCGGCCAGCTCCTTGGGGTCGCTGGAGGCCAGCAGCTGCACCGCGCCCGCCTGGGCCAGCTCGGACATGAGCGCGTAGATCTCGGCCCGGGCGCCGATGTCGATGCCCCGGGTCGGGTCGTCCATGAGCAGCACGGACGGGCGGGCGGCGAGCCATTTGGCGAACACGACCTTCTGCTGGTTGCCGCCGGAGAGCTGGTCCACCGCCTGCTCGATCGAGGACATCCGTACGCCGACCCGCTCCGTGAACGCCCGGGCCGTCTCCCGCAGCGCCCTGGCCGTCAGCCATCCGCCGTGCCTGGCCAGGCCGACGGCGTCCACCTGGACGACGTTCTCCCAGACGGGCTTGTCCGCGGTGATCCCGACGCCGCGCCGGTCCCCGGAGATGAGCCCCACCCCGGCTTTCACGGCCGCGCGGACGCCGGGGGCCGGGCGCGTGCCGTCGGGCAGTTCCACGTGGCCCGGCGCGGGGGTCAGGGCGCCCGCGACGACACGCAGCACGTCGGTGTGCCCGGATCCGACGAGCCCCGCGATGCCCAGGATCTCGCCGGGCGCGGCCTCCAGGCTCACCTCACGCAGCCGCCCTGGCACGGTCACCGACACCAGCCGAAGCGGCCCCGCACCCGCCATGCCCACACCCGCCATGCCTGCTCCCGCTGCGCCCGCCGGGCGCGGGGTGGCGGGCCCGCCCTTGGGGGCACGGCCGCCCAGCATGGCCGTGACCAGCGTCGCGAGGTCGAGGCCCGCCGCGTCGGCCCCGCCCAGCACCACGGCGCCGTCCCTGAGCACGGTCACCTCGTCGCAGATCGCCAGCACGTCCTCCAGCACGTGCGACACGTAGACGACGGCGGTGCCCCGGTCCCGCAACCCGCCGACGATCTCGTGCAGCCGGGCCACCTCGGCGGGCTGCAGCGCCGAGGTGGGCTCGTCCAGGATGAGCACCCGGGGCCGCTCCACCAGCGCCCGCGCGATCTCCACGAGCTGCCGCTCGCCCAGCGGCAGCGACTCCACGAGCGCGTCGGGCGGCGCCCGCAGCCCCAGCTCCGCCAGCACCGGCGCGGCCAGCGCGCGCATCGCCGCCCGGTCCACCAGCGGCCCCCTGCGCGGCAGCCGGTGCGCGAACACGTTCGCGAGGACGTCCTGGTCGGGGAAGAGGTTCAGCTCCTGGGAGACGATCGCGACGCGCTGCCCGGCCGCCTGCGCCGTGCTGCCGAAGCGCACGGGCCGCCCGCCGAGCAGCAGCTCGCCGCGGTCGGGGGGCACCGCGCCCGCGAGGATCCGCACCAGCGTGGACTTGCCCGCGCCGTTCTCGCCCACCAGGGCGTGCACCGTGCCCTCGCGGAAGGCGACGTCCACCCCGGCCAGCGCGCGCACGCCGCCGTACGACTTCGCGAGGTCGCGGCCCGCGAGCACCACCGTCATTCCCGCACGCTCCGATCAGGACAGGGGCTTCATCCGGCCCTCGACGTTCGCGAACTGCTCGGTGATGAGCTTCTTGTACCAGGCGGCCCTGGCCTGGGGGCTCTGCTGGCGGGCGATGATCTCGTCCACGTTGTCCTTGGTGACCATGGCTGCGCCGCTGTCCCAGAAGCCCTTGGGCAGCTCGCGCTTGCCGAGGGCGCGTTCGATGAGCAGGCGGGTGGTCACGTACCCCTTGAGCCAGTGCTGCGGGTCCACCACGCCGACGGACTGGCCGCTCTTGATGGCGGCCAAGCCGGCGTCGTTGAGGTCGAAGGCGGCGCACAGCCAGTCGCCGTTCGTCTCCTGGCGGATCTTGGGCAGGTTGAACGCCGCCGGGTCTCCCGCGTCCATGAACGCGAGCGCGTCCGAGTGGGCCCTGACCAGGCCGCTCCACGCCTTGTAGCTCTCGTCGGGCTGCTGCTTGGAGTCGAACGGGCCGAGCACCTGGAGGTTCGGGTTCTTGGCGGTGAGCTCGTCCTTCATGCCCTTGGCCCGGTGTTCGAGCACGGGGATGCCGGGCGTGGGGACGCCGAGCACGACGGTGCCCTTCTCGCCGGCCGGGAGCCGGGCGAGCACGGCGTCCGCCAGCATCGCGCCGGCCGCCGGGTTGTCGTTGCTGACCAGGGTCGCGACGCCGGACAGCGGCACGTCGGCGGCCACGACGGGGACGCCCTTGGCGATGGCGTCGGCGGCGGGGCGGGTGAAGAGCTCGGGGTTGAGCGTCATGACGCCGACGCCGTCCTTCGCGGTGGCGACCACCTGCTGGAACAGCCCGACCTCCGCCTGCCCGTCGGGCCCGGGAGGCGCGACGACCTGCACGTCCGCGCCCAGCTCCGTGCCCGCGTACTTGGCGCCCTCCATCATCTCCTGCGAGAAGTTGAGGTTGGCCGCGGCGGCCACGAAGGCCACGTGGACGTCCCCGGCCGCGCGCCCGCTCGCCGCGGGCTTGGCGACCGGTGCGCCGTCCCCGGTGCTGCAGGCGACGGCGGTCAGCGTGGCGAGGGCGAGAGCGGCGGCGACGCGCCGGCGGCGACTGCTCATGGAAGCTCCCTTTCAGGCATGCCTTCAGTTCGGGGGACGGGCTTGGGAACGCCTGCGCAGCAGGCTCGCGAACCCGACGGCGAGGAGGATCACCGCGCCGGTGGTGAAGTCGTTCCAGTTGATGTCGACGCGGAAGTACGCCAGGGCGGTCCTGACCACCTCCAGCAGCACGGCCCCGAGCGCCGCCCCGGTGACGCTGGCCCGGCCGCCGTGCAGCGGGGTGCCGCCGATCACGGCGGCGGCGATGGCCTGCAGCTCGTAGCCGGCGCCCGCGTTGGGGTCGGCGACCCCGAAGTATCCGAGCGTGAGCGCCCCCGCGACGCCTCCCATGACGCCCGCCAGCACGAACACCTGCAGCCGCACCCGCCGGATCGGGATGCCGCTGAACCTCGCCGCCTCCGGATTGCTGCCGATCGACCGGATCCGGTAGCCGAACGGCGTGTTGCGCAGGGTCACGACCAGCGCGGCCGCGCAGATGGCCAGGGCCCAGAAGTTCATGCCGAGGCCGATCAGCTTCCAGCCGAAGAACTTGGAGAACGGGTCGCTCAGCGGCGCGCCGAGCACTTGCCGGCCCTCGCTCAACCGGTGCGTGAGCCCCCGGTACGTGGACAGCGTGGCCAGCGTGGCGACGATCGAGGGCAGGCGGAGCAGGTCGACCAGGACGCCGTTCACCAGGCCGAGCAGCCCGCCCGCCACGACGCACAGCACCGCCGCGAGCCACGGGTGCAGGCCCGCGCGGATCAGCAGCGCCCCGCACAGGGCCGACAGGCCGAGCACCGACCCGACGGACAGGTCGAGCTCGCGCATGGCCAGCAGGTACGCCATCGCGCACGCCAGCACCCCCACCACGGCCGCCTGGTTGAGCACCTGGGCCAGCTGCCCGACCTGCAGGAACGTCGCGTCCCGCACCCCGACGACCAGCACCAGCACGACGGTCGCGACGAGCACCCCGGTGAAGTCCTGCCGCAGCGCGCCCCTCATGCGGCGGCTCCCGGGATAATTGTCGATAATATTGTCAACGAAGCTCTACATCGGGAGGATTCCGTGACCCCTGAGTCCCCGCTGGAGGAGACGCTGACCGACCGGCTCAGAGCGGCCGTGCTCAGCGGGGACTTCGTGCCCAACCAGCGGCTGGTCGAGGCCGACGTGTGCGAGCAGTTCGGGGCCACCCGCGCGGCCGTGCGCGAGACGTTCAGAGAGCTGAGCTCGGAGGGCCTGGTCGAGATCCTACGCAACAAGGGCGCCCGGGTCCGGGCGATCTCCAAGGCGGAGGCCATCGAGATCACGGAGGTGCGGATGGTGCTGGAGGGCCTGTCCGCCGCCAAGGCCGCCGAGCGCGTCACGCCCGAGCAGGCCGAGCTGCTGCGGGAGGTCGTCGCCGAGATGCGCGCCGCCGTGGAGCGCAACGACCTCGACCGATATTCGGAGCTGAACGCGGCGCTGCACGCCAAGGTCCGCGAGATCGCCGCCCACCAGACGTCGGCGTCGATCATCGAGCGGCTGGGGGCGCAGGTGATCCGGCACAAGTTCCGTCTGGCCCGGCAGCCGGGGCGGGCCGCGCTGTCGTTGCCGCAGCACGAGCTGATCGTGGCCGCCATCGTCGCCCGCGACCCCGAGGCGGCGCAGACGGCCATGCAGCAGCACCTGCGCAGCGTCGCCAAGGCCCTGGAGGCCACCGACTGACGGGCCACCAACCGACGGGCCGCCGACTGACGGGCCGCCATCACGACCTGCCCGGGACGGGTGGGACGCCGGTGCGGGTCACCTCTTCCAGGGTGGCCGCGGTGGCGGCGGTCATCGCGCCGGGCACTCCGAGCGAGTCCAGCATCCGGGCGGCGGCCCGCATCTCGTGCACGCGCCGCAGGCTGTGCTGCCCCGCCCCCTCCAGCAGCCGCACCACGAACCGCTCGTCGGCCGCGGACACCGTCTCCAGCAGGTGCTCCCAGAACCACTCCCCCAGCCCCGCGGCCTCGGCGGCGCGCCGGGACTCGATGACGAGCGCGCTCAGCCCCTTCACCAGCACGCTCCGCAGCAGCTTGCGGGCCGCCGCGTCACCGGGCGCGCCGCCGATCGGCGTCACGTCCATGCCGTGGCGGCCGGCGAAGTCGGCGAACCGGGCGGCGTCGTCCCCGCTGGCCAGGATCGGGGTCGCCAGGCCCCGCAGCGGGATGGGCGCCATGATCGCCCCGTCCACGGCCGACGCGCCGGCCGAGGCCACCAGCTCGGCGATGCGCCGCTTGTCGCCCGGCGCGCTCGTGGACAGGTCGGCGTAGAGCACGCCGGACCCGAGGTGGGGCCGGGACTCCTCGCAGGCGGCCAGGCTGTCGGCGCCGGTGGTCACGGCGATCACGACGTCGGCGCCGCGTACGGCCTCGGCGTTGCCCACGACCAGCGGCGGCCCGCCGGACGGCGGGTGGACGGGGTCGTAGACGCGTAGGGACACCCGCGGCGCGAGGCCGTGGGCGAGGACCTGGCCGACCTCGCCGTAGCCGAGCATCGCCACCTGCATGAGAGTAGCCATATCGTTGACAATATTGTCGAAGCACACCGTCGGCTAGGCCCGAAATTGGCATCGAGCCCAGATTGCCGATGAAACTGTTGACAATCTGATCGATCGGCTCGTAGCGTCAGCGAGTGACCTCGGCAAAGACCCCCACACTTCTGGTGATCAGCGCCCACGCGGGCGACTTCGTCTGGCGCGCGGGCGGGGCCATCGCGCTCGCGGCCGGCCGCGGTGAGCGGGCCAAGGTGGTCTGTCTCAGCTTCGGCGAGCGCGGCGAGTCCGCGAAGGCGTGGCGAGCCGGCCGCACGCTCGACGAGATCAAGGCGATCCGCCGCGAGGAGGCGCAGAACGCCGCCGCGGCCCTGGGCGCCGAGATCGAGTTCCTCGACGCGGGCGACTATCCCCTGATGGAGACCCCGGAGCTGGTCGACCGGCTGGTGCGGATCTACCGGGAGGCGGAGCCCGACGTGGTGCTGACGCATCCGCTGGCCGACCCGTACAACGGCGACCACCCCGCGGCGGCGCGCATGGCGCTGCAGGCGCGCGTGCTGGCGCAGGCCGCGGGCTACGACGCGCCGGGCGAGCCGCTCGGCGCGCCGCCCGTGTTCTTCTTCGAGCCGCACCAGCCCGAGCAGTGCGACTTCAAGCCCGACGTGCTGCTCGACATCACCCCGGTGTTCGACAGGAAGCGCAAGGCGATGGAGTGCCTGCCGGCCCAGCAGCACATGTGGGACTACTACACCGACCTGGCCAAGCGCCGCGGCGTGCAGCTGCGCCGCAACGCCGGCCCCAACCTGGGCCTGCCGCACGACACCCTGGGCGAGGCCTACATGCGGCTCTACCCGCAGGTCACGGACGTGCTGGCATGAGGCACGTGGTCGTCACGGACACGCCGCGGGCGAGCCTCGACCGGATCGACGCCCTGGCCGCGTACGGCGTCGCGACCGTGCACGAGGCGCTCGGCCGCACCGGCTACCTGGGGCCGGGGCTGCGCCCCGCGTGGCCCGGGTGCCAGGCGGGGGGCAACGCGGTCACGGTGCTGTGCTGGCCGGGCGACAACCTGATGATCCACGTCGCGGTCGAGCAGTGCCGGGAGGGCGACGTCCTGGTCGTGACCACGACCTCGCCGTCGACCGACGGGATGTTCGGCGAGCTGCTGGCCACCTCGCTGCGCTCCCGGGGCGTGCGCGGGCTGGTGATCGACGCGGGCGTGCGCGACGTCGCCGGCCTGCGGGCCATGGGCTTCCCCGTGTGGAGCGCGGCCGTCAGCGCCCAGGGCACGGTCAAGGCCACGCCAGGCGCGGTCAACGTGCCCGTCGCCGTGGGCGGGCAGCTCGTCCGGCCCGGCGACACGATCATCGGCGACGACGACGGGGTGCTGGTGGTGCCGCGGGCCGACCTGGAGCGGGGCATCTCCGCCTCCGCCGCCAGGGCCGCGAAGGAGGCCGCGGCCCGCGAGGCGTTCGCCGAGGGCGAGCTGGGGCTCGACCGCTACGGCCTGCGCGAGCGGCTGCCGGGGCTCGGCGTCACGTACGTGACGGCCGCGGAGTACAGCCATGGACCATGACGACGGCGTGCGGTGCATGCTGATGCGCGGCGGCACCTCCAAGGGCGCCTATTTCCTGGCCGGCGACCTCCCCGCCGACCCCCGGGAGCGCGACGACCTGCTCCTGCGCGTCCTGGGCAGCCCCGACCCGCGCCAGATCGACGGCATCGGCGGCGCCCACCAGCTCACGAGCAAGGTGGCCGTGGTCTCGCCCGGCGCCGATCCCGATGCGGACCTCGACTATCTCTTCCTGCAGGTCGCGGTGGACGAGCCGGCCGTCTCCGGCCGGCAGAACTGCGGCAACCTGCTCGCCGGGGTCGGCCCGTTCGCCGTGGAGCGCGGCCTCGTGCGCCCGCGAGGCGACCACACCGAGGTCCGCATCCGCCTGGTCAACACCGGCGGCGTCGCCACCGCCCGCTTCCCCACCCCGGGCGGCCGCGTCGACTACCGCGGCGGCACCGCCATCTCCGGCGTCCCGGGGACGGCCGCGGCCGTGGTGCTCGGGTTCGAGAACACGGCCGGATCGGGCACGGGCCGGCTGCTGCCCACCGGCCGGGAGGTGGACGTGATCGACGGGATCGAGGTGACCTGCGTCGACAATGGCATGCCGGTCGTCGTGGCGGCGGCGCAGGACCTCGGCATCACCGGCTACGAGCCCTACGAGACGCTCGCGGCCGACGCCGGGCTCCGCGAGCGCGTGCAGTCGCTGCGCGTCCAGGCGGGCAGGCTCATGGGGCTCGGCGACGTCGCCGGCGAGGCCGTGCCCAAGACCACGCTGGTCGCCCCGCCCAGGGACGGCGGCGCGCTGTGCACCCGTACGTTCATCCCCGTCCGGCCGCACACCGCGATCGGGGTGCTCGGCGCGGTCAGCGTCGTCACCGCCGCGCTGCTCCCCAACGGCGTGGCCGGGCGCCTGGCCCGGCTGCCCGAGGGCCCCCGGGTGGACGTCGAGCACCCCACCGGCCACCTGCAGGTCGAGGTGGAGCTCGACCTGTCCACCAACCCGCCGACCGCGCTGCGGGCGGCGAACGTGCGGACCGCGCGCAAGCTCTTCGACGGCACGGTCTTCCCCCGCCCACGAGGTTGAGATGCTCCTGAGGTTGAGATGCCCCCGAGGTTGAGATGAACGCCCTGCTGCACGACATCGCCCACCTCGGCCACGTCGAGCTGCGCACGCCCGAGCCGGAGCGGAGCCTGTGGTTCTTCACCGAGATCCTCGGCATGACCGCCGCCGGCCAGGACGGCGACTCGGTGCACCTGCGCACCTATGACGACTACGAGCACCACAGCCTCACGCTGACGGCCCACCGCACGTCGGGCATCGGCTCGACCGCGCTGCGGGCGAGCGGCCAGGAGGCGCTGGAGCGCCGGGTGCGCGCGATCAAGGACGCCGGGCTGGGCATCGGCTGGCGCGACGGCGCCCCGGGCCGCGGCCCGACCTACGCCTTCCGCGACCCCGACGGCCACGAGCTGCACCTCTACTGGGAGTCGCAGTGGTACGAAGCGCCCGCGGAGCTGCGTCCCGCGCTGAAGAACCAGCCGCAGGCGTTCCCCGGCCGCGGGGTGGGCGTGCGCCGCCTCGACCACGTCAACTTCCTGGCCGCCGAGGCCGCCGCCGACGGCGCCTTCGTGCGCGACGTGCTCGGCGCCCGCGTGACCGAGCAGATCATGCTGAACAGCGGCCGCGTCTCCGCCCAGTGGCTGCACTTCGCGAACAAGTCCTACGACCTCGTCTACACCGACGACTGGTCGGGCGCCTCGGGCCGGCTGCACCACCTCGCCTTTGCCACGAACACCCGCGAGGACATCCTGCGGGCCGCCGACCTCTGCCTGGACCACGGCGTGTTCATCGAGACCGGTCCGCACAAGCACGCCATCCAGCAGACCTTCTTCCTGTACGTCTACGAGCCCGGCGGCAACCGCGTCGAGCTGTGCAACCCGCTGACCCGGCTCATCCTGGCGCCGGACTGGCGGACGATCACGTGGACGGAGGCCGAGCGGGCCAGGGGCCAGGCGTGGGGGCTGAAGACCATCGCCTCCTTCCACACGCACGGCACCCCGCCCGTGGGCCCCGAGTGAGGCCCCGCGTGAGGCTCAGCGGTGCACGATCAGCCAGGTGGCGACGGCGGTGACGGTGTCGGAGCGGTTGCCGATGATGTGCGGCCGGCTGCACGGGAAGGTGATCGAGTCGCCCTTGGACAGAGCCACGACCTCCGACTCGAACTCGATGGTCAGCTCCCCCTCCGTGACCGTGCCCACCTCATACCCCTCATGCTTGAGAAACTGCCCGTGAGCCGTGGAGACGGCGTTCGGCGGGTAGGTGGACTCGAAGAACTCCACGTCCGGCGTCGGCACCGGTGACAGCCGGCGGAACGTCACTCCCCCGCTGAGCTGTATCGGCGCGACCTCCCAGGCCCGTCTGATCGCGAAGCCGGGCGTCCCGGCGTCCGTGCGGGGCTCCTCCTGCGCGTCGAAGACGGCCGCCAGCGGCACCCCGATGGCGGAGACGTACGCGATGAGCCGGCTCACCGAGGGGCGCATCGTCCCCCGTTCGATCTGCGACACCGCGCTGGCCGAGATGCCCAGCTCCCGCGCCACCGCCCGCAGCGACTTCCCCGAGCGGGCGCGGAGCTCGCGCAGGCGCTGACCGAGGCGCTCGTTGCCGACCGCTTCCAGGTCAGTACGGCTGTCCATCGTCTCCGTCACAAGGGATTAACACGGGCGCAATCATCACCCGGGTGTCAAGGCATACATTAACAAGAGGTGTTAAGTGGTCACTTAACACTCGACCGTACGTCACCCCCCAAGGATGCCGCACATGACAGAACCCACTGTCTCGGTAACGCAGTCCACGACCTACGACCCCCGGCTGACGAACGAGGACCTCGCGCCGCTGCGCGAGCAGACCTGGTCGTCGTACAACATCGTCGCCTTCTGGATGTCCGACGTGCACAGCGTCGGCGGCTACGTCACGGCGGGCAGCCTGTTCGCGCTCGGGCTGGCGAGCTGGCAGGTGCTGTTCGCGCTGCTGGCCGGCATCGTCATCGTCAACGTCTTCTGCAACCTGGTGGCCAAGCCCAGCCAGATCACCGGGGTGCCCTACCCGGTGATCAACCGCGCCGTCTTCGGCGTGCTCGGCGCGAACATCCCGGCCATCGTGCGCGGCGCCATCGCCATCGCGTGGTACGGCGTGCAGACGTACCTGGCCTCGCAGTCGCTCATCATCATCTTCCTCAAGTTCTGGCCGGCCAGCGCCGCGCTGAACGAGCCGAGCCTCCTCGGCCTGTCCGCGCTCGGGTACATCTGCTACGCGATCCTGTGGGTCGCGCAGGCGGCCGTGTTCTGGCGGGGCATGGACGCGATCCGGCGCTTCGTGGACTGGGCCGGGCCCGCGGTGTACGTGGTCATGGTCGTGCTGGCGATCTACCTGGTGAGCAAGGCGGGCTGGGAGAACATCAGCCTGGACCTGTCGCAGGGCGACAGCCTCGGGTTCGGCGAGTCGATCCCGGTGATGCTGAGCGCGATCGCCCTGGTCGTGTCGTACTTCTCCGGGCCGATGCTGAATTTCGGCGATTTTTCGAGGTATGGCCGGTCATTCCGGGCGGTGAAGCAGGGCAACCTCCTCGGCCTCCCGGTCAACTTCCTCTTCTTCTCGATCCTGACGGTCATCACCGCCTCGGCCACGGTTCCCGTCTTCGGCGAGCTCATCACCGACCCGATCCACACCGTGCAGCGCATCGACACGCCGTTCGCGATCCTCCTCGGCGGCCTGACCTTCGTGATCGCGACCGTGGGCATCAACATCGTCGCGAACTTCATCTCGCCCGCGTTCGACTTCTCCAACGTCAGCCCGCAGCGGATCAGCTGGCGCACCGGCGGGATGATCGCGGCGGTCGGCTCGGTGCTGCTCACGCCGTGGAACTGGTACGGCAACCCCGACGCGATCCACTACACGCTCGGCCTGCTCGGCGCGCTGATCGGCCCGTTGTTCGGGATCCTGATCGCGGGCTACTACGTGTGCGCGCGGCAGCGGGTGGCGGTGGACGACCTGTTCACCCTCGAACAGACCGGCCGCTACTGGTTCAGCGGGGGTTACAACCCGAACGCGATCTGGGCCACCGTCGCGAGCGGCGTGCCCGCCATCGCCGCCGTGCTCGTGCCCAAGATGCTGCTCGACCTCGGGGTCACGACGGCCGACCTGACGTGGATCGCCGACTACAGCTGGTTCATCGGCTGCGGGCTCGGCTTCGTGGCGCTGGTCGCCCTGGAACGGCGCGTGCCCAGGATCGCCGCGGCATGACGTACCGCATCAAAGTGATCAACCCGAACACCGCCCTGGCCATGACCGAGTCCATCGGTCGGTGCGCCAGGGCGGTGGCGTCGCCGGGCACCGTCGTCACGGCCGTCAGCCCGAGCATGGGGCCGGAGTCGATCGAGAGCCACTACGACGAGGCGCTCGCCGTGCCGGGCGTGCTGGCCGAGGTCGCGGCGGGCGAGCGCGACGGCGTGGACGGGTACGTGATCGCCTGCTTCGGCGACCCGGGCCTGGACGCGGCCCGCGAGCTGGCCACCGGCCCCGTGATCGGGGTCGCGGAGGCCGCCATGCACGCCGCCACCCTGGTCGGGCGCTCGTTCAGCGTGGTCACGACCCTGTCCAGAACCGTGGGCCGGGCCTGGGACCTGGCCCACCGGTACGGCTTCGCGGCGGCCTGCCGGGGCGTGCACGCCTGCGACATCCCGGTGCTCGGCCTGGAGGATCCGGCCGCCCGCAAGACCGTGACCGAGCTGTGCGCCGCGGCGGTCGAACGCGACGGGAGCGACTCGGTGGTGCTGGGCTGCGCGGGCATGGCGGACTTCTGCGCCGGGGTGTCACGCGAGACCGACGTGCCGGTGATCGACGGGGTGACGGCGGCGACCAAGCTCGCCGAATCGCTGGTGTCGCTCGGGCTGCGGACGAGCACGCGCGGCGAGTACGCCCCGCCCCCGCCGAAGCGGTACGCGGGTTTACTCCGGGATTTCACTCATTGACGCCTCCGCGGGCAAAGGCTAACGTCGTCTCATAACTTAAAGGAAACTTTCCTAATAGTTTCCTGACATCCCGTCCCCCGTACACCCCCAACCGGATGTCGGAGCGTCATGAGACACAGTGTCCTGAGCAAGATCCTGGTGGCGTTACTGCTGCCCCTCACGGCCGTGGCGGTCGCCCCGCCGCCGGTCTCCGCCTCGTCGTACGCCGCCCTCGCGGAGTGGGCCCCGTGGACGGCGTACACGGCCGGCACGCACGTCACGTACAACGGCGTCGAGTACGAATGCGTCCAGAGCCATACTTCCCAGCCCGGCTGGGAGCCCCCGAACGTGCCGGCCCTGTGGAAGCCCTCGTCCGGCGGCGGCACGGACACCACCGCCCCGTCGGTGCCCGGCAACCTGCGCTCGACCGGCGTCACCGGCAGCAGCGTCTCCCTGGCCTGGGACGCCTCCACCGACAACGTCGCCGTCACCGGCTACGAGATCTACCGGGGCGGCACCCTCATCACCACCGTCACCGGCACCACCCACACCGACACCGGACTCACCGCCAACACCGGCTACAGCTACACCGTCCGCGCCCGCGACGCCGCCGGCAACCGCTCCGCCAACAGCAACACCGTCGCCGCCACCACGACGGGCGGCGGCGGCACCGACACCACCGCCCCGTCGGTGCCCGGCAACCTGCGCTCGACCGGCGTCACCGGCAGCAGCGTCTCCCTGGCCTGGGACGCCTCCACCGACAACGTCGCCGTCACCGGCTACGAGATCTACCGGGGCGGCACCCTCATCACCACCGTCACCGGCACCACCCACACCGACACCGGACTGGCCGCCAACACCGGCTACAGCTACACCGTCCGCGCCCGCGACGCCGCCGGCAACCGCTCCGCCAACAGCAACTCCATCACCGCCACCACGACGGGCGGCGGCGGAGGCGGCGGGAACAAGGTCCTCGGCTACTTCGTGCAGTGGGGCGTCTACCAGCGCGGATACCACGTCAAGAACATCGACACGAGCGGCTCGGCGGCCAAGCTGACCCACATCAACTACGCGTTCGGCAACGTGCAGAACGGCCAGTGCACGATCGGCGACAGCTACGCCGACTACGACCGCTTCTACCAGGCGGGCGAGAGCGTGGACGGCGTGGCCGACACGTGGGACACCGGCGCGCTGCGCGGCAGCTTCAACCAGCTGCGCAAGCTCAAGAAGAAGTACCCGAACCTGAAGGTGCTGTTCTCCTTCGGCGGCTGGACCTGGTCCGGCGGCTTCACCCAGGCCGCGCAGAACCCGACGGCCTTCGCCAACTCCTGCTACAACCTGGTCGAGGACCCGCGCTGGGCGGACGTGTTCGACGGCATCGACATCGACTGGGAGTACCCGAACGCCTGCGGCCTGACCTGCGACGCCAGCGGCGCGGCGGCGTTCAGGAACGTCATGTCGGCGCTGCGGTCCCGCTTCGGCTCCGGCAACCTGGTCACCGCGGCCATCACCGCCGACGGCACGAACGGCGGCAAGATCGACGCGGCCGACTACGCCGGCGCCGCGCAGTACGTCGACTGGTACAACGTCATGACGTACGACTACTTCGGCGCCTTCGCGCCGCAGGGCCCGACCGCCCCGCACTCGCCGCTCACCTCCTACACCGGGATCCCGACCCCGGGCTTCTACTCGGACGCCGCGATCCAGAAGCTCAAGAGCAAGGGCGTGCCGGCCGGCAAGCTGCTGCTCGGCATCGGCTTCTACGGCCGCGGCTGGAGCGGGGTCACGCAGGCCGCGCCCGGCGGCACGGCGACGGGGCCCGCGCCGGGCACGTACGAGCAGGGCATCGAGGACTACAAGGTGCTCAAGACCCGCTGCCCGTCCACCGGCACGGTCGCGGGCACGGCGTACGCGTACTGCGGCGGCCAGTGGTGGAGCTATGACACGCCGAGCACGATCGGCGGCAAGATGAGCTACTCGAAGAGCCAGGGCCTCGGCGGCGCGTTCTTCTGGGAGCTCAGCGGCGACACCACGAACGCCGAGCTGCTCACGGCCATGAAGTCCGGCCTGGGCTGACCCGGACCCGGCGGGCCCCCGCCAGAAGCAGGGGGCCCGCCGGAAGGCCCGTCAACGGGCGGCGGCGGTCAGCTCGCTCACCTGCTCGGCCGTCAGCCTCACGGTGGAGGCGGCGAGGTTCTCCTCCAGGTGGGCCACCGAGGAGGTGCCGGGAATCGGCATCACCACCGGCGAGCGGGCCAGCAGCCAGGCCAGGCTGACCTGCGCGGGCGTGGCCCCGACGGCCTTGGCGACGTCGTCCACGGGGCTGCCGGGCACCGCCAGCGCGCCCTTGGCGATGGGACTGAAGGGGATGAACCCGATCCCCTGCTCCTCGCAGTGCACCAGCACGTCCTCCGAGAACGGGTTGGTGAGGCTGTAGCGGTTCTGCACGGTGACGATCTCGACGATGCGCCGCGCCCGCTCCAGCTCCTCGACGCTCACCTCCGACAGGCCGACGCTGCCGATCTTGCCCTCGTCCCGCAGCGCCTTCAGCTCGCCGAGCTGGTCCTCCAGCGGCACCTCCGGGTCGATGCGGTGCAGCTGGAGCAGGTCGATCCGCTCCACCCGGAGCCGCCGCAGGCTCATCTCGACCTCCTGCCGCAGGTACGCGGGCCGCCCCACGACCACCCACTGACCCGGCCCCGGCCGCACGAACCCGGCCTTGGTCGCGATCAGGAGCCGCTCCGGGTACGGGTGCAGCGCCTCCCGGATGATCTCCTCGCTGACGTACGGCCCGTAGGAGTCGGCGGTGTCGATGAGGTCGACGCCCAGCTCGACGGCCCGGCGCAGCACCCGCACGGCCTCGTCGTGATCGCGCGGCGGCCCCCAGACCCCGGGCCCGGTGAGACTCATGGCCCCGAAACCGAGCCGGTGGACGGTCTTGTCACCGATGGCGAACGTGCCGGTGGACTGGAGCTCTATGGACATGCGGCTTCCCCGTTTCGCTGTCAGCTGGGCCGTTTACGCGCCTCCCATCTTCGCGGATCCCCGATGACGGTCACGGCGCGGGCTTGGCCGCGCTCACGGCGCCCGCCGCCAGGTTGGTGCCGAAGTACTCCACCCGCCACGCGCCCCCGTTCTTCGCCCCGGTGCGGACCTCGTAGCGGCCCCTGCTGAGGACGGGGCTGTCCCTGGTCAGGGTGCTCTTGTTGACCGAGTCGAAGGACCCGGACGGCGCGCCGGGCTTTCGGTAGAAGACCCAGATCCGCTGGTTCCCCAGCCCCTGCCAGGACTGGCCCGGCTTGCCGCGCAGCCGTCCCGAGTGCACGGTGCCGCCGCCCGCCCGCCGCACCGCGTAGTCGAGCTGCGTCGCGAACTTCTGCTCGGCCGTCGCCTCCACGAACACCGGCGCGCTCAACGCCCCGATCACCTCGCGCCCGCTGGAGACCTCGGCCCACCACTCGCCGCTCTCCGCGACGGGCGCCTGCGCGGCGAACCGGCCGAGGTCGTCGGTGACCGCCTCGGCGAACCGGCGCCGGCCGCACGTCTCCTGCTCCTGGAACGTGATCACGACGGGGAGGCCGGCCGCCGGGCCGGAGGCGCCGTTCTTGACCAGCTCCACGCGGCCGAGGAGCCGTATCAGGTCGCCTCTGGGGACCTGGCGGGGCTCCGCGTCGAAGGACTCGAACCGCGCCTCGGCCTTCGTCCCGCGCCGGTCGACGTCGAACTCGTACTCGGCCACCGCCCGGCCGGCCCGTGCCTCGACCCGCCACGTCCCCTCCCGGTCGGCCGGCCGGAGCGTGTGTGTGGCCAGCCAGTCGCACGGCGGCGGCTGGGCGGTGAAGTCGAGCGGCACGGACGTCCCGTCCGGGCTCAGCAGCCGGCCGCGCAACCGGGTGGCGTTCACGGTGGACGCCTCGATCCGGAGCGCGACCTCGCCGGTGTCCAGGACGACCGGCTGCGGCGTCACCTGGATGGCGACGATCTCGGGTGCGGGCTGCATGTCTCCTCCTGTCAGCAGATCTCGCGGTAGGGGGTGCCGGGGGGCATGAGCCGCTCCCAGTCGTTCCGGGAGAGCGACCGCCCGGCCCTGGCGCACAGGGCGGCGACCACGCCGGCGGAGGTGGCGGGCCGGCCGCCGAGCGTGCCGTCGGTCCGCAGGGTGAGCAGCTCGCCGGCGTCGAAGGCCAGCGTGACCACCTCGCCCGCCGGGTAGACGACGGGCGCGCCGAGCGGGGCGCGTTCGGCGACGTCCCAGAGCTGGACGCGGTTCGAGCCGCCGACGGCCAGCGTGCGCCCGTCGGGCGAGAACGCCAGCACGTCCACCGCCCCGAACCCCTTGAGCGGCAGGTGGGCGAGCTGCCGCCGGTCGGCGGCGCTCCAGAGGGTCACCCCGGCGGCCAGCGCGCCGGTGGCGACGACCTTGCTGTCCGGGCTGTACGCGATGGCCCGCACGCCGTCCGCGCTCTCGCCGAACGGCCTGGTGACGGCCGCGGCCGTGTCCAGCGACACGAGCGCGCCGTCCGCGCCGTTCACCGCCAGCTCCCGCCCGTCGGGGCGGAAGACCAGGCCGGAGCCGCCGGGGACGCTCAGCGTCCGCGTCCTGACCCCGCGCCGGACGTCCCAGAGCTGCACGTCGCGCCAGTTGTTCGCGGGCGGGGTGACGGTCTCCTGGAAGGGGGCCACCGCCAGCGTCGTGCCGTCCGGGCTGAACGCGAGCCCGCCCACCTCGCTCGCGCCCTGGACGGGGATCGTCCGGTCCTTCGTGCCCGTCGTCAGGTTCCAGAGCGTCACCCGCGCGGGAGCGGCCGTCCCCACGGCCAGGAGGGTGCCGCCGGGGCTCAGTGCCATGGCGGTCGGGGAGACCGGCAGGGCCGCCAGCCGTTCCAGCCCGCCCAGTTGCCAGACCTCGGCCTGTTGCCGCCGTACGATCACCGTCCGCCGCGTGGGGTCGATCAGCCCGGCCTCGACCCCGGGCGCCAGCGTGCGCGGGCGGGTGAGGTCGGAGACGTCCAGGGTCACGACCGTGCCGTCGAGCAGGCCGAAGGCGAGCGTGCCTGGGCCCAGCCGGAGCCCCGGCACGAGCTCGCCGACCGGGTAGGTGAGCAGCCGGGTGCCGTTCCTCGACCAGAGCGCGAGGGCCGACCCGTCGTAGCCGGCCAGGAAGCGGCCGTCCTGGCTGAAGCGCAGTTCGCGGGCCGCGAACCCCTGCAGCACCGGCCCTCGCCAGCGCCGCGCGTTCAGGTCCCAGAAGCGGACGCCGCCGCCCGTCCGCACCGCGAGCTCGCGCCGCGCCGGGTCGAACGCGAGCGCCGCGCCGGGGAGCCGGGCCAGGACGCCCCGCCAGTCGCGCAGCTCGATCCGCCCGCCGGGCAGGGTGGCGGCCATCAGGCCGTCGTCGGCGGAGAACACGACCTCGCGGGCGTCGCCGACGTCCAGCGGGCGCTGGCTGGTCAGGTCCCACACCTGCGTGCGGCCCTCGGGCGTGGTGGCCGCCAGCAGCAGCCGTCTGGGGCTGAACGCCAGCCGCTGCGCGCCCGTCCCGAGCTCCGCGACCCGCACGCCGCGCTCGACGTCCCAGACGGAGATCGACCGCTCGCCGGCCACGGCCAGCCTGCGGCCGTCGGCGCTCAGCGCGATCGCGCCCACGGGCCCGCGCACCCCGCCGAAGGCGTGGGCGGGCCGCCCGGAGCTCACGTCCCACAGCGTGAACCGGCCGTCGTCCAGCACGGCCAGCCGCGTGCCGTCGTCGCCGAGGTCGAAGCGGGCCGGGCCCGAGACCGGCGCGGGCCGGAAGGCCGAGCGCTCGCGCTGGGCCAGCGAGGCGTACATGGCCGACCGCGCCTCGGACACGGGCGCGATCCGCCACGCGGCCACACTCAGCAGCAGCGCCGTCATCGGGTCCCGGGCGCGGGTCCGGTTCGCGAGTGAGGCCACCCGGCGGGCGGCCTCCGTGTCCCGCTGGCGCGTGCCCAGCGCGTTCTGCGCGACCACGACCCCCACGGCGGCCAGCAGCACCGCGACGAGCGCCGCGATCGTGCCCCTGACGCGCCGGCGCCGCCTGGCCACGTCACGGGTGCGCGCGTGGGAGGCGTCGAGGAACGCCTGCTCGCGCAGGTTCGGCCGGAGCGGCCCGTGCCCTTTGGCGGCCCAGTCGAGGGTCTCGTCCAGGACCGTGCCCCGGTAGAGGTCGTCGGGGCGGCGGCCGTTCGCGTGCCACACGGTGGCCGCCCGGTTCAGGGCGTGGTGGACGGTCAGCGCCTCGCGGTCGGCCTCGACCCAGCCCCGCAGGCGCGGCCACGCCCGCAGCAGCGCCGCCCCCGCCAGCGTGATCGACTCGCCCCTGCGGACGAGCAGGCCCGCGTCCGTGTACGCCTGGAGCACCCGCTCCACCCCGGCCGGGTCCCGGGCGCCATCGACGAGATCCCGGGTGGCCGCCTCCCTGAGCGCGGTCTCGGCGCTCTCGTCGGAGCGGACCATGCGCAGCAGGGCCGCGGGGACGAGCGCCTGGTCCTCCGGGCTGAGCCGCCCGTAGACGGCCTCGGCGAGCGCGGCGGGCGACGGCGCGGCCGGTTCGGCGGGCGGCCGGACCTCGCCGGCGGCCCGGCTCCCGCTGCTGAGCAGCCCGGACAGGCCGCCCTGCCAGGCGTCCGATCCGTCGGCGGCGGCGCTGTTCATGGCGATGAGGTCGAGCAGCAGCGAACGCGCCGGCGGGCGGGCCGCCGCGTCCGGCGACATCGCCTCGGCCACCAGCCGCCGCAGCGGCTGCGCCAGCACGCTGAAGTCGGGTCGTGCGGCGGCCACCTGGTAGCGCAGGAGGGCGAGGTCGCCCGAGAACGGCGGCCGCCCGGTGGCCGCGTACAGCATCACCGCGCCCCACGCCCACACGTCCACGGCGGATCCGCCGCGCTGCCCGGCCAGCCGCTCGGGCGCCATGTACGGCGGCGTGCCCGCCGCGAACTCCCCCTCGGTGGTCTGCGACATCTCGCCCGTCCTGGCGAGCCCGAAGTCGATCACCCGCGGCCCGTCGGGCCCGAGCAGCACGTTGCCCGGCTTCAGGTCCCGGTGCACCACGTCCGCGTCGTGGATGGCGGCCAGCGCGGTGGCCACCCCGACGGCCAGCCGGTGCAGCCGGTCGGCGTCGAACGGCCCGTGCCGCTCGACGGCCGTGCGCAGGCTGGGGCCCTCGATGTGCTCGCTCACGATGTACGGCGTGGGCCCGTCGAGGTCGGCGTCGATGATGCGGGCCGTGCAGAACGAGGCCACCTTCCGCGCGGCCGTCACTTCCTTGACGAAGTCGGCCCGTGCCCCGGCGTGCTCCAGGAACTCCGGGCGGATGACCTTGACCGCCACGCGCCGGCCGGCGTCGTCGTAGGCGTCGTACACGACCCCCTGCCCGCCCGCGCCCAGTCGGCCCGCCAGCCAGTATTCGCCCAGTTGCGCCGGGTCGCCCGGTAAGAGAGGCGTCACGGATACCCAAGCTAGCGATTGCCCTCGGCCGTCCGCCACCAGGAGAGCCCTAGGGAAAACCCGAGCCGTGGGGTTGATCTGGCGGAGGCCCGAGGCATACGGTGCTAATCGATTAACACGTCATCAAGCAGCATGGTGAGAACCACCGGATCGCTGACGTCCCCATCCACATCAGAGGCCAGGGATTTCCCTTTTTCTCTATAGGGAATGCTAGGTTATACGACTAACATGAGACCTACAGCGCGACAAGTGGCCGAGCTGGCGAACGTGTCCGTGGCGACCGTCTCCTACGTGCTCAGCGGCCGGGACCGCCCCGTGGCCGCCGAGACCAGGCAGCGGGTGCTCGATGCGGCCAGGCAGCTCGGCTACACCCCCAACCAGGCCGCCAGGAGCCTGCGCAAGCGCCGCACCCAGCGGATCTGCCTGGTGCTGAGCTCGCTCGGCGGCGTGCCGAGCGACGAGCGCCTGGCCACCGACCTGCACGAGATGGCCGACGCCCGCGGCTACTCCGTGGTGACGCTCGCCGTCTACTCGGAGGCCCGCGCGAAGGCCGCCGTCGACGTGCTGCGCGGCGGCATCGCCGACGGCGCGCTGATCAACGTCGTCGGCGACCATCTCACCCGCGACCTGCTCACCGGGCTGGCCGGCACCGGGCTGCCACTGGTGGTCCTGAGCAACGAGAGCGGGCTGGAGGGCTGCGACGTCGTCCGCACCCCGGAGACGGAGGCGTGCGCGGAGGCGGTCGAACACCTGCTGGCCCAGGGCCGGCGGCGCATCGCGTTCCTGGCCCACCGCCACGAGCTCTACCGGGAGCGGCCCACGGGCCGGTTGCTCGGCTACACGACCGCCCTGGACCGGCACGGCGTGAGCGAGCGGATCATCACCTCGGGCGCGGACGACCGCGTGGCGGCCTACCAGACCGCCGCCGAGCTGCTGCGCTCGCCCGACCGCCCCGACGCGATCTTCGCGGCCTCGGACCGGGCCGCGATCAGCGCGATCTGGGCCGCCAGGGACGCCGGGCTCAGCGTGCCCGGCGACGTCGCGATCGTCGGCGCCGGCAACATCGACGAGGGTCTCATCAGCAATCCGCAGCTCAGCACCGTCGGCCCGCTCCGCCACGACTACACCGACGTCGCACGCCTGCTCTTCGACCGCCTCCAGGCCGAGGAGCAACCACCCGCCCGCGAGATCGTCCGCACCTGGACCTTCCTGCGGCGGGGCTCTTCGTGAAGGGAAAACCCCGAGATGTCCTCCCCCCTGTCTCGCCGTGACCTGCTCCGCCTGACCGCCGCCACCGCCACCGCCACCGTCGCCGGGCCCGTACTGTCGGCCTGCGCGGGCGCCCCCACCACGCAGGCCGCCGCGCCCGGGACGTTCACCATCTACTGGAACGCGGGCCACGACTACCAGGCGTACCGGAAGGTGATCGCCGAGTTCGAGCAGGCCAACAAGGTCAAGGTCAACCTGCAGAAGTACCAGTGGCCCGACCTGCGCACCAGGCTGCTCGCGGACTTCGCCTCCGGGACCGTGCCCGACCTGGTGGAGGAGCCCGGCGGGTGGGTGCAGGAGTTCGCCGTGTCCGGCAACGCCCGCTCGCTGCAGGACTACGTCGACCGCGACGGCCAGGCGATCGGCTTCCCCTCCGACTGGCAGCCCGTAACCGTGGAGCGCAACTCGTACCAGGGCAAGGTGTACGGCGTGCAGCTCCACCTGACCTGCAACACGCTCTTCTACAACAAGGCCATGCTCAGGGACGCCGGGGTGGAGGTGCCGACGACCTGGGAGGAGTTCCTGGCCGCCGCCAGGAAGCTCACCAAGGACGGCGTGTACGGCGTCGCGCTCAACCAGGACTACACCTACCTCTGGCCCTGGCTGACCCAGGCCGGCGTCACCCCCTACGACCCGTCGACCGGCAAGGTCATGACGCCGGTCGCGGACGCGGTCGCCGCCCTGCAGTTCCAGGCCGACCTGGTCCACAAGCACAAGGTGGCCCCGGTGCCGGTGTCGGGCACCGACTACTCGGGCCCGCAGAAGCTGTTCTCGGCCAAGCGCGCCGCGATGATCTTCACCGGCCCCTGGGACCTCGACCCGATCAGGAAGACCAGCCCCGACATCGAGATCGGCGTCGCGCCGCCGCTCAAGCACAAGACTCAGGCCACCCAGGCGGCCGGGGTCAGCATGTTCGTGCCCGCCAAGGCCGCCAGGCCCGACCTGTCGTGGGACTTCATCAAGCGCATCACCGCCATCGAGGTCGAGCAGGCCGCCACCAAGGAGACCGGCATGCTCATGCCGCGCGTCTCCTGGACGAAGCTGCCCGAGGTGGAGTCGAACGAGGTCACCAAGGTCTTCGCCGACGCCCTCCCGTACGCCAAGGACTCCTCCCAGCAGGTGCGCCTCACCGGGCAGCTCGGCAAGTGGGAGGAGCAGCTCAAGGTCATGTACCAGCAGGTGCTCATCCAGAACCAGCCGGCCGCCGAGGCGCTCGCGGCGTTCACCGCGTCGGCGGAGGGCTTCCTCAAGTGAGGCCCCGCACGCTCTCCGGCCGTTACGCGCGGACCGCCTACCTGTTCCTCCTGCCCGCCATCCTGTTCTTCGCGGCCTTCTTCTACCTGCCGATCGGCAACGTCGCGGCCACCAGCCTGCGCACCGGGCCGCAGGCCGACCAGTGGGCCGGGCTGGGCAACTACGCGCAGGCCCTGGCCGACCCGGCGGTGCGGCACTCGTTCCTGGTCACGGTGGCCTTCGCGGTGGCCGTGGTGGCCGGCTCGATCGTGCTCGGGCTGGCCCTGGCGATGGCGCTCGACCAGCCGCTCAAGGGGCGGGTGGCGTTCCGGGTGCTGCTGCTGGTGCCGTACCTGACGTCCGTGGCGATCGTCGGCCTGCTGTGGCGCAACATCCTCGACCCCGAGCTGGGCGTGCTGAACCGGGTGCTGCTCGCGGCCGGGCTGCCCGCGCAGCAGTGGCTCAACACCGCGCCGCTGCTCACGATCGCCGCCGTGACGCTGTGGCAGAGCGTGGGCTACACGATGGTGCTGTTCCTGGCCGGGCTGCAGGGCATCCCCGAGACGTACCACGAGGCCGCCAAGATCGACGGGGCCGACGCGTGGCGCCGGTTCTGGCGCATCACGCTGCCGCTGCTGGCGCCCACGACGCTGTTCGTGTCGGTGATGGCGGTGATCTCGGGGCTGCAGGCGTTCGGGCAGGCGTACATCATCACGGGCGGCGGGCCCGGCGACGCCACCGACCTGTCCGTCTTCCACATCTTCAACGTGGCCTTCCGCACCAGGGACTTCGGCTACTCCTCGGCGCAGTCGGTGCTGCTGCTGATCGTGATCGTGGCGTTCACGCTGGTCCAGCTCCGGGCGGGGCGGCGCGGGGAGGTCGTGTACTGATGCGCCGCACGCTGCTCTACCTCCTGCTCGGGCTGGCCTCGCTCGTCACCGTGCTGCCGCTGCTCTACATGCTGTCGCTGTCGCTCCAGACCGAGGCCGAGACGCTGTCGGCGGAGGCCGTGGTCTGGCCCGAGTCGCCGCAGTGGGGGAACTACGCCGAGCTCTTCGCCCGCGCGCCGTTCGGGAACTTCATCGTCAACAGCCTCGTCGTGGCCGGCGCCATCACGCTGGCGCACCTGATCTTCGACCCGCTGGTCGGGTACGTGTTCGCCAAGTTCCGCTTCCCGCTGCGCAACACGCTGTTCGTGGCGCTGCTGGCCACGCTCATGGTGCCGTTCTTCGTGCGGATGATCCCGCTGTACGTGCTCATGGCCAACCTGGGGTGGCTCAACACCTACCAGGGGTTGATCGCGCCCTTCCTCATGGACGCGTTCGGGATCTTCCTCATGCGGCAGTTCATCCAGCCCATCCCCGACGACCTGATCAGCGCGGCCCGCATCGACGGGGCCTCCGAGCTGGGCATCTACCGGCGGATCATCCTGCCGCAGACGCGGCCCGCGCTGGCCGTGCTCGGGCTGTTCACGTTCGTCTTCCAGTGGAACGAGTTCCTCTGGCCGCTGGTCGCCACCACGACGCCCGAGATGCGGACCATCCCCGTCGGGCTCACCCTGTTCAACCAGGAGTACTTCACGTTGTGGCACCTCACGGCCGCGGGCTCGGTGATCCTCTTCGTCCCCACCGCCGTCCTGTTCGTCTTCACCCAGCGGTACTTCGTGCGCGGCATCGCGCTGACCGGCATCAAATAGCTTAGGAGCCCTTTTCTTGCGTCCGAACGTGATCGTCGTCTTCACCGACCAGCAGCGGTGGGACACCGTCGGCCCCTTCACCCCCAACCTCGACAGGATGGCCAGGCACGGCACGCAGGCCACGGTCGCGCTCACCCCGCAGCCGGTGTGCGCGCCCGCCCGCGCCGCGCTGCAGACGGGCCGCTACCCGACCACGACCGGCGTCTATCGCAACGGCCGCGTGCTGCCGCCCGAGGAGCGCACGCTGGCCCACCACTTCGGCGCGGCCGGCTACGCCACCGGCTACATCGGCAAGTGGCACCTCGCCGGCAGCGAGCCGGTCCCGGCGGCCCAGCGGGGCGGCTACCGGTCGTGGCTGGCCGCGAACGCGCTGGAGCACACCTCGGACGCCTACCGCACGATCGTGTACGACGAGGCGAACGACCCCGTGCTGCTGCCCGGCTACCGCTCCGACGCCATCGTGGACGCGGCCGTCAGGTACGTCGCCGACCACCACGAGGAGCCGTTCTTCCTGTTCCTGTCGTTCCTGGAGCCGCACCATCAGAACGAGGTGGACAACTACCCGGCGCCCGACGGCTACGAGGAGCGCCACCAGGGCCGCTGGATGCCGCCGGACCTGGCCGCCCTCGGCGGCACCGCCCACCAGCACATGGGCGGCTACCTGGGGCAGGTCAAGCGCCTGGACGAGGGGCTCGGGCGGCTGCTGGACGCGCTGCGCAGCATGGACCTGCTGGACGACACGATCGTGGCGTACACCTCCGACCACGGCAACCACTTCAAGACCCGCAACGGCGAGTACAAGCGCTCGTGCCACGACGCCTCGCTCCGCGTGCCGCTGGCGCTGCGCGGCCCCGGCTTCGACGGCGGCGGCGCGATCTCCCGCCCGGTCAGCACCATCGACCTGCCGCCCACGCTGCTGGAGGCCGCCGGGCTGCCCGTCCCCGGCTCGATCCAGGGCCGCTCGTTCCTCCCGCTGGTCCGCGACCCCCGGGCGGCCTGGCCCGAGGAGGTGTTCTTCCAGGTGAGCGAGTCAGAGGTGGGGCGCGGCATCCGCACGTCGCGCTGGAAGTACTACGCCGTCGCCGAGGACGCCCACCCGTGGGACGACCCGGCCGCCGCCCGCTACCGGGAGCAGGCCCTCTACGACCTGGAGAACGACCCGCACGAGCTGGCCAACCTGGCCGGATTCCCCTCGCACGCCGGGGTCGCGGCCGAGCTGCGGGAGCGGCTCGTACGCCGGATCGCGGAGGCCGAGGGCGCCGAGCCGGCCATCGAGCCGGCCGTCGAGCGCCCGGCCCCGCCGCAGGCGATGACCGACCCGAAGGCGCGGCTGAACGGCTCCAAGCCGGTCCGGTTCGGCCACCAGCGCCCGCACTAGAGATCCCCGTCGGCGTGGCGAGGAGTTTTCACCCGTTACCCTCCGTAATCTCTCCTGGTGGACGAAGGGAGAGGTGTCGTGGGTGGTTGGGCGCGTTCGTGGGGTGCCGGCGGGCTGGTTTCCCGTCGTAGGTTCGTCACCGGGACATTCGCCAGTGCGCTGGCCGGCGCCGTCCCGCTGCTGGGCGCGCCGCCCGCGGCGGCGGCGCCGCGCTCCCGGGGGATACTGCTGCGGGCCCGGCCCACGACGGTCTCCCTCGGGAAGCGCACGGTGCGCACCTGGGCGTACGACGACGTCGTCCCCGGCCCGCAGATCAGGGTCATGGCCGGCGAGCGGGTCCGCGCGCGGCTGGTCAACGAGCTGCCCGCGGCGACCACCGTGCACTGGCACGGCATCAGGCTCGACTTCCCCATGGACGGCGCGCCCGGGTTCAGCCAGGAGGCGACCCAGCCCGGCAAGACGTTCGACTACGACTTCACCGTGCCCGACGCCGGCACGTACTTCTACCATTCGCACGTCGGCACCCAGCCCGACCGCGGCCTTTACGGAACGCTGATCGTGGGCGACCCGCGGGAGCCGCTCGGGTACGACGAGGAGTTCACCGTCGTGCTCGACGACTGGCTGGACGGCGTCAACGGCACTCCCGACGACGCCCTGGCGCGGCTGAACGCGTCCACCGACCACGACGACACCCTGCGCAGCGAGGCGCTCGGCGGGGTCGCCGCGGAGATGACGCACCCGTTCTACCTGGTCAACGGCCGGGCGCCCGACGCCCCCACGAGCTTCCGCACCGCGCCGGGCCGCACGGTCAGGTTCCGGGTGATCAACGCGGCCTCCGACACCGCCTTCCGCGTGGCGCTCGGCGGGCACAGCATGACCGTCACCCACACCGACGGGTTCCCGTGCCGGCCGGTGAAGGTGGACACGTTCCTCATCGGCATGGGCGAGCGCTACGACTTCCTGACCCGGCTCGACTCGGGCGCGTTCCCGCTGGTCGCGATAGCGGAGGGGAAGCGGGGGCGGGCGTTCGCGGTCGTGCGGACGAGCAGCCGGGCGGCCCCGCCGGCGAGTGACGTCCAGGTGCCGGAGCTGACCGAACGGATGCTGGCCTATCAGGACCTGCAGGCCCCGTCGTCCCTCGATCTCCCCCGCCCGTCCAGGTCCATCGCCGTCACGCTCGGCATGCGCCCGTCCGGCAACGAGTGGACGATGAACGACAAGGTCGCGAGCGACCACCTGCGGCTGCGCGTGGACCGGGGGGAGACGGTCCGGCTGGTCGTGGACAACCAGTCGCCCATGTGGCACCCGATGCACCTGCACGGCCACACCTTCCAGGTGCGCCGGCCCGACGGGAGCGGGCCGCGCAAGGACACCGTGAACATCAAGCCACGCCAGCGCCTGCATCTGGACGTGTTCGCCGACAACCCCGGCGAGTGGATGTTCCACTGCCACAACCTGTATCACCAGGAGCAGGGCATGATGGGCGCCATCGGCTACGGCCCCGCCCCAGCCAACATGGGCCACCGTCCCCAGCAGCACGACCGCAAGCCGAAGCACCGACGCTGACACCGTGCGCATATGCGTACAATGTGCGCTATGGTGAGCGGCATGGCGAAAGACGAGCAGTCCATTCCCTCGGTGTGGGCGCGGCCCCGCCGCGAGCGGGAGCAGCCGGCGCTGAGCCGCGAGCAGATCGTGGCCGAGGCCGTCCGGCTGCTCGACGAGGAGGGCATCGACGCCCTGAGCATGCGCCGCCTCGGCAGCCGGCTCAACGCCGGGGCGACCTCGCTCTACCGGCACGTGGCCAACAAGGACGAGCTGATCGAGCTCGCCGTGGACGCGGTCTACGGCGAGCTGCCGCTGCCCGAGGAGGCCGACGCCACCCGGTGGCGGGCGGCCATCGAGCGCGTCGCCCACAGCCTGCGCGCCACGATCCTGCGCCATCCCTGGATCGCGGCCAAGCTCGGCGAGGTGGGGCTGGCCTACCTGGGGCCCAACATGCTGCGGCAGACGGAGCACATGCTCGGCGTCTTCGAGACCGCCGGCTTCCCGCTCGACGAGGCCGACCACGCCATGAGCACGCTCGTCGCGTACGTGCTCGGGGTCTCCACCAGCGAGGCCGCGGTCCTGTCCATGATCGCCCGCAGCGGTCAGACCGAGCAGGAGTGGGTGGAGCGCCTGTGGCCGGCGGCCGAGCGGGCCGTCCAGGACTACCCGCGCATGCGCGCCCGGTACGCCGCGCAGCGCGGCCAGGTCTCCTCCGAGGCCAACCAGGACGGCTTCAACTACGGCCTCCAGCGGGTGCTCGACGGCCTCCAGTCCCGCCTCGGCTGAATCCCCATTTCAGAGCCCTGCTCACGTGTGGCATAAGCCTGCCATCGGTCTTGCGACGCGGCCCCGGGACACGGAAGGATCGCCCAGTCGAACCCTCCGTACCCGCATGACCATGGAGAGCCCGTCGTGCGCACATCTGAGCAGGTCGGACCGCGGCCGGCGTTACGTCGCGGGGTCGGGCTGACCGACCTCGTGTCCTACGGCCTGGCGTTCATGGTGCCGATCTCCCCTTTCGCGGTCTTCGGCATCGTGCACGCCCGCTCGGGCGGCATGCCGGTGCTGGCCTATCTCGTCGCGATGGTCGCGCTGCTGTTCGCGGCCGCCTCGTACGCGCAGCTGGTCAAGGCGTTCCCGCTGTCCGGCCCGCCGGCCGGCTCGGTCCACGCCTACGCGGCCCGCGGCATCGGGCCGCCGGCCGGGTTCCTGACCGGGTGGATGGTCCTGCTCGACTACGTCCTCGTGCCGGGCCTGCTCTACCTCGTCGCGGCCGTCGCCATGCACTCCAGCGTGCCGGGCGTCCCCGTGTGGGCCTGGCTGATCGCCTTCGCGGCGCTCAACACCGCGATCAACCTCCGCGGCGTCCGGATGACGGTCAGGCTGACCCGCGTCGTGATCGTGTTCGAACTGGTCGTGCTGGCGCTGTTCCTCCTGGCCGGCGTCTGGGCCCTGCTCCAGGGGAAGGGCCGCGGGTTCGGCCTCTCCCCGCTGTTCGATCTGGAGACGTTCTCCTGGCCGGTGGTGTTCGCGGGGGTGTCGGTGGCCGTGCTGTCGTTCATCGGCTTCGACCGGATCAGCCTGCTGGCCGAGGAGGCCGGCGGCGGGTCCGGGCAGGTGGGCAGGGCCATGCGGCTGGTCCTCGTGCTGGCGGGGGCGCTGTTCATGATCCAGGTGTGGGTGGCCGCCCTGCTGGCGCCCGGCCTCCCGGACTTCTACGACGCGGCGGCAGTGGCGGGCGGCGAGTGGCTCAGGCACCTCACCTCGACCGCCACCGCGCTCTCCTGGGGCGTGGCCAACGCCATGGTCGCCCAGGTGGCGGCGTCCCGGCTGCTGTACGCGATGGCCCGCGACCGGCAGCTCCCGCCGTTCCTGGCGAAGGTGTCGGTCAGGCGGTCGGTGCCGGCCAACGCCATCGCGCTCGTCTCCCTGCTCTCCGCCGGCGTGGGGATCTGGATGTCGACCCGCGCCGACGGCGTGGAGCTCCTCGTCAGCCTGGTCAGCCTCGGCGCCATCGTCGCGTTCGTCGTCCTGCACGCGTCGGTGATCGTGCACCACTCGCTCCGCCTCGGCTCGGACGCCATGTGGTCGCACCTCGTCTCGCCGCTGATCGGGATCGGGATCCTCGTCTTCGTCGTGCTCAACGCCCACGCGACGGCGCAGGTGGTGGCCCTGATCTGGCTCGCCGCCGGCGCCCTGGTGCTGGCCGGCCGGTACGCGCTCGGCCGCCCGCCCACCCTCCGCGGCCTGACCGGACGTCCCTGAGGAGCGAGGCGACACCATGAACCGGCTGCCGCTCCACGAGGACCTCTATCTCATCGCGCACGACCAGTCCGGCAGGCCCCTGGTCCACCGGTCGTCGCTGGCTCTCGGGCTGGCCGGCGCCGCGCTGCTCGAACTGACGCTCAGCGCCTCCCGCCCCGCTCCACCGGGCGACGTCAGGCTCCTGGTCAAGCGGACGGCGGACGGCCTCTACGACCGCACCCGTGCGGCCATGGTCGCCTCGGGCGTGCTCGTCCGGGTGCGCGGGCGCCGCCTGGGCATGCTGCCGTACACGCGACACCGGCTCGCCGACGTCGCCTCGGTGGTCCGCGCCTCTTCCGGGGTGCGCTCGGCGGTCGAGGGCTGGAAACCGCCGGACGCGCGGTGCGCCGCGCTGTGCGGGCTGGTGGCGGTGCTGCGGCTGGAGGCGGAGCTCTATCTCGACCAGCCGGCGAACCGGCTGGTCGGCCGCCTCCGCGAGATCGCCTCGGCCGCCTCGCCCGCGGTGGGCGAGGTGGTCGCGGTCGTGGACACCCTGGTCGGGGAGGCCGCCGTAGCGGTCTACCGCTAGCTGTTTCAGTCGGGCCCGCAGCTGTTTCCGCCAGGCCCGAGGCTTGTTTCAGCCGGCCCCGGCCACCCCGGCTATCGCCGCGAGGCGGCGGGCGAGCCGGGTGACGGCCTCCCGCAGACCTGCGGGCTCCAGCACCACCGCCTCGAAGCGAAGCCAGGCCACGTGCACGGCGAGCCAGTCCAGGTCGTCCCCGCCGAGGACGAGCACGCACCACCCGTCGCGATCGTCCTCGACCCGCCCCACCTGGGGCGGCACCAGCTCCCGCACCTGGTCGGGCCGGGCGCGCACCCGCACCCGGGCCACATACCGGTACGGCGCCTCGGCCACCGAACGCTGCACGTAGGCGACCGGGTCCGGATGCTCCCGCGCCCGGAAGCGCCAGGTCGTCGCCACCACCTCGCGCATCCGGTCCAGCCGGAACGTGCGCCAGTCGTCGCGGTCGACGTCCCAGGCCATCAGATACCAGCGGCGGCCGGTGGAGACCATCCGCACCGGCTCGACCGCGCGCTCGCGCTCCCCGCCGTCGCGGCCGGCGTACCGGAACCGCACCCGTACGGCGTCGCGGCAGGCCCGCGCGAGCGTCACCAGCACCTCCGCGTCGATCTCGACCCCGGGGCCGACCAGGGTCTCGGTGGCACCGTACACCGCCCGCACCTCGGCCCGCAGCCGGGGCGGCATCACCTGGTCGAGCTTGGCCAGCGCCCGCAGCGCCGCCTCGCCCGTCCCGGCGACCGTGCCCCCTGACGCCAGCCGCAGGGACACCGCCGTCGCGATCGCCTCCTCGTCGTCGAGGAGCAGCGGCGGCAGCCGCGTGCCCGCGCCGAGCTGGTAGCCGCCGCCCACGCCCGCCGTAGCGTGCACGGGATAGCCGAGCGCGCGCAGCCGCTCCACGTCGCGGCGCACCGAGCGGTCGGTGACCCCCAGCTCGGCGGCCAGCTCGGTGGCGGTCCAGGACGGGCGGCGCTGCAGCAGCCCCAGCAACCGCAGCACCCGCTCGGTCGTCGCCTCGACAGTCACACGCTCATCGTTCCACACATCACGGAACGTTCCTGTCCGCTATTTGGGGAACACTCAAGCCATGACCGACCAGACCTGGAACCCACTGCTCCGAGACCAGATCGACTGGCACTGGACTCATCAGCTGCGCGATCGCCTCGACGGGCTCACCGATGACGAATATTTCTATGAGCCGGCGCCCGGCTGCTGGAACGTACGCCCGCGCGGCACCGGCGACGCACCGGTGCAGGCCGGGACCGGCGCGGTGACGGTCGACTTCGCGATGCCGCCGCCCGAGCCGGCGCCGTTCACGACGATCGCCTGGCGGCTCGCCCACGTGATCGTCGGCGTGCTCGCGATGCGCAACGCCTCGCACTTCGGCCGCACGCCCACCGACTACTGGTCGTTCGAGTACGCCGAGACCGCGGACGCGGCGCTGGCCCAGCTCGACGCGGAGTACGCCACCTGGCTGGCCGGGGTCGAGTCCCTGGGCGAAGCCGGCCTCGCCCGGCCGTGCGGGCCGGCGGAGGGACCGTACGCCGAGCATTCGATGGGGGCACTCGTGCTGCACATCAACCGCGAGCTGATCCACCACCTGTCGGAGATATGCCTGCTCCGCGACCTGTACCTGCACACCCGACGGGAGGCGAGCTGAGATGGCCCGCGACGTACAGATCACCTTCGACTGCGCCGACCCGGCCCGGGTGGCCGCGTTCTGGGCCGAGGCCCTCGGCTACCGGCTGCAGGACCCGCCCAAGGGCTTCGAGTCGTGGGAGCAGGCCCTGGAGGCGATGGGCGTGCCGCCCGAGCGCCGCAACGACGCCTCGGCGGTGATCGACCCCGACGGCGCCGGGCCGCGGCTGTTCTTCCAGCGGGTGCCGGAGGGCAAGCAGGTCAAGAACCGCGTGCACCTCGATGTCCGGGCCGCCCCCGGGCTGGAGGGCGACGCGCGGATGGCGGCCCTGGAGGCGGAGGCCGAGCGGCTCGTCTCCCACGGCGCCACCCGGCTCCAGCGCCACGAGCCCGCTCCCCCGCTCAGCGGCGGTCACATCGTGATGGCCGACCCCGAGGGCAACGAGTTCTGCCTGGACTGACAGCGGCACGCCCCCCATGGACGCAGTGCGGTACGCGGGTTACGCTCCGCTCGCCACAAGATGGGGGGCAATCCATGACTTACACGCTTTTACGCGGGAACTTTGTGATCCGGTACGCGGATCTCCCGCGACAGGGCCCCGAGCCCGACGGTGACACCGTGAAGTTCCTGCCCGACTCGCCTGCGCTGGTGGAGGCGCTGCCGCGGCGCTCCGGCCACCCGCCGAAGATCAACCGCCGCGGCGTCTCCGTACGCCTGGAGGCCATCGACGCGCTGGAGACCCACTTCGAGGAGACGCACCAGCAGCTGGCCGGGGCCAACGCGGCCAGGGACGAGCTGCTGCGTCTCCTCGGGTTCACGAACGTGCTGTACTGGGACGACCTGCCGAACAAGGTGCGGTCGGCGGACCAGGACTCCGTCCGCGGGCACGTGCTCACGAACGGGGTCGACGCGAACGGCCGGCTGATCGGGTTCGCCTACGCGGGTGACCATCCGGGGGCCGACGGGGCCTCGGTGTTCCTGGACCCGCCGCTCGTGGACGCGTCCGTCAACGGCACGCTGCTGGCCGGGGGGCTGGTCTATCCGGCGTTCTACGCGACGCTGCCGGCGGAGCTGCGTACGCATCTGGCGGAGGTGTCGCAGGCGGCCAGGCGCAAGGCCGCCGGTATCTGGCCCGGCTCGACCGCCGACCCCAACGGCGCCGCCGTCGTCACGGGCCTGGCGGACGCCGAGCTCCTGGTGATGTGGCCGAAGCTGTTCCGCCGCATCGTGCCGTACTTCGCGGCCGGTTTCACGGACTTCGACGGCTTCGACGCCTGGCTGCGCGCGGACCCGGTCAACCGGGACGACGAGGTGTTCCTGCTCGGCAAGCTCGAACGCGGCAACCTGCACGACGTGGTCAAGGGGGCCGGGCGGCAGATCCAGCTCACGGTGTGGCCGGAGGACTTCATCATCGCCCCGGACCCGGCGCCGCCGGGCACCGTCGTCAAGCCGCCGCCGCTGGTCGCGGCCGGGGACCTGCTGATCGTGGCGGCCCTCCCCGACCCGGCGGGCGCCGACCGCGGCCACGAAACGGTCACCCTGCTGAACCTCACCGCGACCCCGATCGACCTGGAGGGCTGGACCCTGTCGGACGCCGCCGGCGGCCACCAGACCTTGACCGGCGGCATCGACGGTGGTGCGGCGCTGCGGGTGACGCTGGATGGCGGGGTACGGCTGGACAACGACGGCGACACCATCGTCCTGGCGGACCCGAAGGGCGTCTCGATCGACCAGGTGACGTACCAGGCGGACCGCGTCAAACCCGGCCACACCATCGCCTTCGGCCGCTAACCCCGAACGGGGCCGGGGCCCTCGGCCCCACCGGTCCGCACGTGCGGGCAAGGGGGATGGGCGAAGTGCGAGGGCAAGGGCGAACAAGCGCAGGCGCGGGGCGCGGAGTAGGCGCGGGCGCGGAGTACGCAAGCACGGGCGCGGCGCAGGCGAGCGCAAAGGGCGGGCGCGCGTAGGAGTGAGCGCGGGGTAGGCGCCGGGGTGGTGGAGCTCCTGGGTCTCGGGCTGCCGAAGGACCGAAAGTGCCGGAGGTCGGCGAAACCGCGCGCTGGCGCCTGTTGACGGGAGACCCCTCGACCGCTTACGGTTCCGGCGATATCGGTGAAACATATCGATATAATTCCGAAACTTTCGGAGGCGTCATGTTTCGTGGAGTCGTCGCGGTCGCCCTGCTCGGCCTCCCTGCGGTGAATCCCTCCCAGCCCCCCACCATCACCGTGAACGAGCACGTCAGGCACCAGGAGATCGACGGCTTCGGCATCTCCCAGGCGTTCCGGCGCAACGAACTGCTCAAAGCGCTGCCGGAGTCGCAGCAGCGCGAGGTCCTGGACCTGTGGTTCGACCGGGAGAAGGGCGCCGGGCTCAGCATCCTGCGGCTCGGCATCGGCTCGTCCAAGGCCGGCAGCCCGTACGACCAGATGGTGTCGATCCAGCCCGAGGACCCCGGCGGCCCCGGCGCCACGCCCAAGTACGAGTGGGACGGCGACGACAACAGCCAGGTGTGGGTGGCCAAGGCGGCCCAGGCGTACGGCGTGAAGCGGTTCTTCGCCGACGCCTGGAGCGCGCCCGGCTACATGAAGGACAACGGCGACGACAAGGGCGGCGGCACGCTGAAGCCGGAGTGGCAGCAGGCGTACGCGAACTACCTGGTGGCCTACACGAAGTTCTACGCCAAGGAGGGCATCAAGATCACCGACCTGGGGTTCACGAACGAGCCCGACTGGACGGCCACGTACGCGTCCATGCGCTTCACCTCGGAGCAGGCCGCCCAGTTCGCCAAGGTGCTCGGCCCGGTGGCCAAGGGCGTGCACGTGGTCTGCTGCGACTCGTTCGGCTGGAACCAGGCGAAGGCGTACACGGCCGCGATCGAGGCCGACCCCGAGGCCCGCCGCTGGGTGAAGACCCACACCGGGCACACGTACGCCAGCCCCGTGGACGGCCCGCTCCCGACGACCAGGAGGACCTGGATGTCGGAGTGGAACCCGAACGGCAGCACCTGGAACGAGAGCTGGGACGACGGCAGCGGCTACGACGGCTTCGCGATCGCGCAGGCCGTGCACGACGCGCTCACGCTGGGGAACGTCAGCGGCTACGTCTACTGGCTGGGCGGCTCGCGCGGCGCGACCCGGGCGCTGCTGCAGCTCGACGACGTGGCGAAGACGTATCACGTGTCGAAGCGGCTGTGGGCGCTGGCGGCGTACAGCAGGTTCATCCGGCCGGGGGCGGTCCGGCTGGACGCGGCGGCGGCGGATCCGGCGCTGAAGGTCTCCGCGTTCCGCAACCCGGACGGCTCGCGGGTCGTCGAGGTGCTCAACACGGGCACCGCGCCGGCCACCTGGCAGGGCGTGCGCGGGCGGGCGACCGCGTACGTCACGGACGGGGCCAACTCCCTCACCCCGTCCCCGGTGACGGGCCGCACGGTGACGCTGCAGCCGCGGGCGCTCACCACGATCGTCATCCGATAACGGGACCGCGGGAGCCCGGGCAGGTGCCGGCCCGGGCTCCCGACACGCACGGCCCGCCGTCGGCCGCTCAGCCCCAGACCTCCTGGGCCGTCTCGACGATCAGGCGGAGCTTGGCGAACTGCTCGTCGGCCGTGAGCTCGTTGCCCTCGACCGTGGAGGAGAACCCGCACTGCGGCGACAGGCAGATCTGGTCGAGGTCGACGAACTTGGCGGCCTCGTCGATCCGCC
This sequence comes from Nonomuraea sp. NPDC005650, assembly GCF_040605375.1. NCBI lineage: Bacteria > Bacillati > Actinomycetota > Actinomycetes > Streptosporangiales > Streptosporangiaceae > Nonomuraea > Nonomuraea sp. NPDC005650. The sequence goes on along the minus strand of NZ_JBEXCR010000046.1, from coordinate 29,587 downwards.
GCTTGAGCGTGTCCTTCGACTCCAGCTCGCCCCGCTTGGTCGTGACCAGCCCCAGCACCACCATCTTCCCGGGCGGCACGAAGCGCAGCGGCTCGAAGCCCCCGGACCGCTCGTCGTCGAACTCCAGGAAGAACCCGTCCACCTTCAGCTCGCCGAACAGCGCCTCCGCCACGTGGTCGTACCCGCCCGAGGCGGCCCAGGAGGAGCGGAAGTTCCCCCGGCACATGTGCGTGGTGATCGTCATCCCGCCGGGCTTGGCGGCCAGGGCGGCGTTGATCTGCTTGATGTAGCGCAGATGCATGTGCTCGGCGTCGTCCCCGCGCGAGCTCAGCTCCGCGCGCTGGGCCGGGTCGTTCAGGTACGCCAGGCTCGTGTCGTCGAACTGCAGGTACGTGCACCCCAGCGCGCCGATCCTGCGCACCTGCTCGGCGTAGGCCGCGCTCAGGTCCCGCCAGAACTCCTCCACGTCCGGGTAGACCTTGGGGTCGATGGCCGCCGGCCCGCCGCGGTAGTGGACCATGCTCGGCGAGGGGATGGTCAGCTTCGGCACGACCGTGGTGGCGGTGTCGCGCAGGAACGTGAAGTCGTCGGCGAAGATCGGCTCGTTCAGCCGGATCCGCTCCTGCACGCGCAGCGCCGCCGGGGTGAACTCGATGTCCCCCTGCTCGTTGTGGAAGCGCACCGTGATGTGCTCATCGGTGGCCTGGCCGATGCCGCCGAGCCGGTAGATGAAGTCCATGTGCCACGAGGCCCGGCGGAACTCGCCGTCGGTGGCGCTCTGCAGCCCGATCTCCTCCTGGCGGCGTACGACCTCTCTGATGGCCGCGTCCTCGGCCTCCCGCAACGCGTCGCCCGTGAGGGTCTCGCGGGCGCGGAGCAGCGCGGGCGGGCGGAGCAGGCTGCCGACGTGGTCCGCGCGGAAGGGCGGCGAGGTGCGCATCGCAGATCATCTCCTGTGGTCGTGGAGCTTGTGCCCGTAGAGCCGTCTGAGGTGGGCTTTGAGCAGCTTGCCCGCCGCGTTCTTCGGCAGCTCAGGGACGAATTCCAGATATTTCGGGATTTTGAAGCGGGCCAGGCGGCCGTCCAGGTACGCCAGCAGTTCGTCGGGCTCGATCGCGGCATCCGGCGCGGGCACGACCAGCGCCTTGCCCACCTCGCCCCACCTGTCGTCCGGCACGCCGATCACCGCGCACTCGGCGACCGCGTCGTGCCCGAACAGGACGCTCTCCACCTCGGCCGGATAGATGTTCTCGCCTCCGGAGATGATCACGTCCTTGAGCCGGTCGGAGATGCGCACGTAACCGTCCTCGTCGGCGACGCCGACGTCACCCGAGCGGAACCAGCCGTCCGCCGACAGCACCTTCGCGGTCTCCTCCGGCCGCCGCCAGTAGCCGGCCATGACATTGGGCCCCTGTACGTACACCTCGCCCGGCTCGCCGGGACCCGCCGGGGCGCCGTCGGGCGCGACCAGCCGTACGTCGGAGAAGAAGCACGGCACCCCGGCCGAGCCCGCCTTGGCGATCGAGTGCTCGGGCCCGAGGAAGAGGGCCCCGGGCGCCGTCTCGGTCATGCCGTACCCCTGCAGGAACGTCAGCCCCCGATCCTGATAAATCCGGATCAGCGGCTCGGGCACCGGCGCGCCCCCGCACAGCAGGTGCCGCAGGCTCGACAGATCGGCCCCCGCCCAGCGCGGCGAGTGCGTGAGGAAGCCGAACATCGACGGCACCCCGAACATCACCGTCACCCGCTCCGCCTCGATCAGGTCGAACGTCCGGTCCACGTCGAAGGAGGGCTCCAGGACGACCCGGCCGCCCTTGAGCACGGTCGGCACCAGCGTCTGGGCCAGCGCCGCGATGTGGAACAGCGGCGCGCTGACCAGCGTGACCTCGTCGTGCGCGAGCGGCACGTCGACCAGCAGGTTGAAGGTGTTCCAGGTCAGGTTGGCGTGGGTGAGCATGGCCCCCTTGGGGCGTCCCGTGGTCCCGGACGTGTACATGATCAGGCACACGTCCTCCTGGCGCACCGGCTCGTCGGTCGGCTCGGGCGAGCCGGAGGCGAGCAGCGCCTCGTAGTCGGCGGCTCTGACGTGCCGACCCGGCAGCCCCTCCCCGTCCTGCTCCTCGCCCAGCACGAGGACCGACGCCTGCGCGTCCTCCAGGATGAACCGCAGCTCCGGCCTGGCCAGCCGGGCGTTGAGCGGCACGAACACGGCCCCCACCAGCCCCGCCGCGAAGAACGTCTCCACCGTCGCGGGCTGGTTGACCCCGAGGAAGGCGACCCGCTCGCCGCGCCCCACGCCGAGCGCCGAGGCCAGCCGGTAGATCCGCTCGCTCAGCTCACCGTACGTGCGATCGTGTCCCCGGTACGTCACCGCCACCCGTTCGGGCGTCATGCGGGCCCGGCGCGCGGGCCACGAGCCAATCCCCTGATTCCGCATCGGCGCTCCTTGACGCTCAAGCCCTCAAGTTAGGCCACTGGGCGATGGCTGTCACCGTTCTGCCCAAGTTTCGTCGGGCACAACGTCAAGAAGCCGCTCCGCGATCCGCGCCGCCTCCGGCCTGAACCGCTCGTGCAACGCGTGGCAGACGCGCTGGGCCTTCTCCGCCGGCCAGTCGTGCGGCAGGTAGCGCAGCGGCAGCCGCGGATCGGCCCTGATGATCTGCAGCCAGCCGGTCAGCAGGGTCAGCGAGCGCGCCAGGTCGTCGGGCGCGTCCGGCGCCGGGTCGGCCCGGTCCCAGCCGCGCAGGAACCCCCGGTAGCGCTCGCCCAGGCCCGACAGGTCGTAGGCGTCCCCGACCAGCGCCTGCATGTCGGTCGGGTGTCTGGGCTCGGCGGAGAAGACCTTCACGTTCGCACCGAGGTCCTCGATCACGTGCGCGGCGTCCACGTCGCCCGGCGCGATCCACAGGCCGTTCTGCAGCGGCCCGAACCCGGCCCAGACCAGCCGCGAGCGCAGCTCGTGCCGCTGGCGCTGCCAGGACTCGGGCAGCGAGAAGCCGATCAGCGTCCAGCGATCCTCGTCCGCGTCGTTGACCACGCCGCTGTGCCAGATGCGCCGCTCGCCGTCTTTGAGCACCTCGGTGCTCGTCGGGGTGAGGCCGAAGTACATGCGGCGCCCCGACCGCTGGCGGCGCAGCAGGCCGCGGCGGACCATCCGGGTCAGCGTCGAACGCGTCGCCTCCTCCGAGATCCCGACCTTGGCGAACGCCTCGATGAAGCTGCCCGACGACACGCAGATCCCGCGACCGTACACATGATCGCCGAGGAACGTCAGAATCACCGACTGAGGCCGCATCGAAGCCCTCCCGACGAGATTGGGCAGTCTATTGACAGCCGTAATATAACTGCCTACATTCAGGGCCACATCCCAGGAGGTCCTGAATGCGCAGGCTTCTTCCTTCTCTGGTTTGTCTCGCGTTGGCCGCGACCGCCTGCGGCGGTGATTCCGGCGGCGGTGGCTCCGGCGGCGGTGCCCAAGACCCGATCCAGGTCGGCCTGATCGTCTCCCTCACCGGCAACTACACGCCGCTGGGCAGCGAGGACAAGAAGGCCGTCGAGCTGGCCGTCGAGCAGGTCAACGCGCAGGGCGGGCTGCTCGGCCGCAAGGTGGAGCTGGTCACGCGCGACGACAAGACCGCCCCCGACCAGGGCATCGTGGCCTACAACCAGATCAAGGGCGACATCGACGTGCTGATCGGCCCGGTGTTCTCCAACTCGGCGCTGGCGGTCGAGCCGCTCGCGCAGCGCGACAAGATGCCGTACCTGTCGCTGGCCCCGGCCCAGGAGCAGGTGGAGCCGATCAAGTCGTACATCTTCGTCACCCCCGCCCTGTCCAGCATGTACGCCGAGCGCTACCTGCAGTACCTCCAGGCCAAGGGCATCAAGACGATCGCCGTGGCCTGGGACTCCAAGAGCGCCTATTCGGTCTCCGGCCACAAGTCGATGGTCGCGCTCGCGTCCAGGTACGGCGTGAAGATCGCCGTGGACGAGCCGTACGAGACGACCACCTCCGACTTCAGCCCGCTCTTCACCCACGTGCGCGACTCCGCCGCCGAGGCGCTGGTGTTCTGGGGGTCGGGCGCGCCCGGCGTGACGGCGGCCAAGCAGTACGTGGCCTCGGGGCTCAAGACGCCGCTGTTCCTGACCGCGTCGCAGGCCAGCAAGCTGTGGCTGGAGCCGATGGGCGGCGCGGCCGAGGGCATGACCGTGCAGAGCGCCATCGGCGTCGTCGGCGAATACCTGCCCGACGGCAAGCAGAAGCAGATCATCGAGCAGATGGCCAAGCCGTACCAGCAGAAATACGGCTATCCGCCGCCGCAGTTCGCGCAGGACGGCTACAGCGCGAGCCTGCTGCTGTTCGAGGCGATCAAGAAGGCGAACAGCACCGACAAGGCCAAGGTGCAGCAGGCCCTGGAGAGCATGGACCTGGTCACGCCCAACGGCCGCTTCCGCTACTCCCCCACCGACCATTCCGGGCTCTCCCCCGAGTTCATCTCGGTCAACACGGTGCAGAACGGCAAGTTCGTTCCCACCGACTGGGCCAAGGAGCAGCTCACCAAGACCGTCGGCGCGGGGTAGCGCGTGCTGAAGGTCACCGGGCTCTCCCGCTCCTTCGGGGGCGTCTACGCCGTCCGCGACGTGTCCCTGACCGTCGCGGACGGCGAGGTCTGCGGCGTCATCGGGCCGAACGGGGCGGGCAAGTCCACCTTGTTCAACCTGATCACCGGCCATCTGGCGGCCGACCACGGCCAGATCTCGTTCCTCGGGCACCGGGTGGACCGGCTCGCGCCACACCGGCGGGCCCGGCTCGGCATGTCGATCGTGTTCCAGGCGGCCAGGGTGTTCCGCGGCATGACGGTCAGGGAGAACGTCATGGTCGGGATGCACGGCCGTACCGATGCCGGGTTCGTGTCGGCGGCGCTGCGGCTGCCGCGGCACCGGCGCGACGAGCGCGAGATCACCGCCGAGGCGGACGCCGTGCTGAGCCGCGTGGGGCTGGCCGAGTGGGCGGACCGGCCGGCCGAGCTGCTGCCCATCGGGCAGCAGCGGGCGCTCCAGCTCGGCCGCGCCCTGTGCGCGCGGCCCCGGCTGCTGCTGCTCGACGAGCCCGCCTCCGGGCTGCGCGGCCAGGAGCGCGAGCGGCTCGCGGCGCTGGTGGAGGAGCTGCGCGCGGACGGGCTGACGATCCTGCTCGTCGAGCACGACGTCGCGTTCGTGACCCGGCTGGCCGACCGCGTGGTGGTGCTCGACCTGGGCCGGGTCATCGCCGAGGGCTCGCCCGCCGAGGTGCGGGCCGATCCGCTGGTGCTCGCCGCCTACCTCGGACAGGCCTCATGATCGACGTCAAGGACCTGGTCGTCTCGTACGGCACCGCGACCGCGCTCGAACACGTCACGCTCACGGTGGGGCGGGGCGAGATGGTCGCGCTGCTCGGCCCGAACGGCGCGGGCAAGTCCACGCTGGCCAACACCCTCGCCGGGCTGCTCCGGCCCACCTCGGGCACGGTGGAGATCGAGGGCAGGCTGGCGCTCATCCCCGAGGGCCGCCAGCTCTTCCCCGACCTGTCCGTCGCCGACAACCTGGCGCTCGGCGGATGGCGGTCGGGCCTGCGGGATCCCTCGTCCGTGTACGAGCTGCTGCCCCGGCTGGCGGAGCTGGCCGGCCGGCGGGCCGGAGTGCTGTCCGGGGGCGAGCAGCAGATGGTGGCGTTCGGGCGGGCCCTGATGTCGCGCCCCTCGGTGCTGGTGGTGGACGAGCTGTCCCTGGGGCTCGCGCCCAACGTGACCGCCGACCTGGCCGAGCACCTCGCCGAGCTGAACCGGGAGCAGGGGCTGACCGTGCTGCTCATCGAGCAGAACGCGCGGCTGGCGTTCGAGCTGTGCCGGCGGGCGTACGTGCTGGAGGCGAGCCGGGTGGTGACCGAGGGCGAGTGCGCGGTGCTGGCCGACGATCCCCGGGTGGCCAGCGCGTACCTGGGCGGGGCTATCACATGAGCGCCTTCCTCACGTACCTGCTGAACGGGCTCGCGGTCGGGTGCTCGATCGCGCTCATCGCCAGCGGCCTGGTCGTGATCCACCGGGTCACGGGCGTGGTGAACTTCGCGCAGGGCACGTTCGCGGTGGTCGCCGGGCTGTGCACGTCCTCGCTGCTCGGGCTGGGGTTCCCGCACGGGCTGAGCGAGGTGGCCGCCGTCCTGGTCGCGGGGTTCGCGGGGCTGCTGACCGGCCTGGCCGCCATCGGCCGCCGGGGCACCACGCAGCTGTCGTCGCTGATCGTGACGCTCGGCGTCGGCGTGCTCGCGTACTCGGTCGAGATCGTCCTGTGGGGTGACCAGCCGCGCTCGGCGCCCGGCCTGGCGGGCTCGGTGACGCTCGCGGGCGCGCGCATCCAGACGCAGCACCTGCTGGTCATCGGCGTGACGGCGGCGGCGTTCGCCCTGCTGGCGCTCTTCTTCGGGCGCACCTACCTGGGCAAGGCGCTGACGGCCTGCGCCTCCAACCCGTACGCGGCCCGCGTGGTCGGGATCGACCCGCGGCTGATGGGGCTGCTGGCGTTCGCGCTGGGCGGGCTGCTCGGCGGGGTCGCCGGGGTGCTGGTGACGCCGCTGCGGCCGATCTCGTTCGACACCGACGTCACGCTCATCGTGAACGCCTTCGCCGCGGCCGTCTTCGGCGCGCTCACCCGGCCCGTGATCACGCTGGCCGGGGCGCTGCTGCTGGGCGTGGCCGAGACCATGGCCGCGGGCTACGGCTACGGGTCGCACCAGTTGGAGGTGGCGCTGGGTCTCATGATCGTCGTCATGATCGTACAGGCGAGCCGGCGCTCGGCTCTCTCCCAGGAGCAGGCGTGATCCGCCTGGCGGCCGGGCTACTGGCCGCGGCCGGGACGCTGGCGCTGCCCCTGGTGCTCGACGACAGCGCGCTGGCCGTGTACATCCTGCTCGGGCTGGCCGCGATGGTCACGGTCGGGGTGTCGCTGCTGATGGGCTACGCCGGGCAGGTCTCGCTGGGCCAGGGCGCCTTCTACGCCGTCGGCGCCTACACCGCCGCGCTGCTGGCGCTCAACGGCGTGCCACCACTGGCCGGACTGGTCGCCGCACCCCTGGTGGCGGCCGGGTTCGCGCTGGTGATCGGCGTGCCGCTGCTGCGGCTGCGCGGCCACCATCTGGCGTTCGCCACGCTGGCCATGCAGCTCATCCTGCTCTCGCTGGCCGGGCAGCTGGAGTTCACCGGCGGGGACATCGGGCTGCAGGCCATCCCGCAGTTCTCGATCGGGTCGTTCGAGGCGGGCGGCGCGTCCGCGTACGCGTACCTGACCTGGATCGGGCTGGCGCTTGTCATGCTGGTGACGCGGAACGTGATCACCTCGCGGCCGGGCCGCGCCCTGCGCGCGCTGGCCACCAGCGAGACCGCCGCCGCGTCCTCGGGGATCCCGGTCGGGCGGTACAAGCTGGCGGTGTTCGCACTGTCGGCGGCGTTCGCGGGCCTCGCGGGCGGGATCTACTGCTTCTACACGGGGTACGTGGCGCCGGGCTCGTTCCCCGTGCTCATCTCGATCCAGTACATCGTGATGGCCGTGGTCGGCGGGCTGGGCACGATCTGGGGCGCCGTGGCCGGCGCGACCGCGATCACGCTGCTCGTGCAGGGGCTGAACAGCCTGGCCGCGCTGCCGGGGATGCCGTCGTACGCGCCCAGCGTGCTGTCGTACGCCGTGTACGCGCTCGTCCTCATCCTGGTCGTGCTCTTCCTGCCCCGCGGCCTGCTGCCCGCCGTCTCCGACCGCCTCAACCGGAACCGCCCACCCGTCGAAACCCGCTGACTTCCGCCCCTGCCCGGCGCTTTCGGGGGATGATTCATCGGTGACCGTGGAAAAGGCGCCGAACGTCGGTCCGTCGGGCATCGAGATCGCGTACGAGCGCCTCGGCGACCCCCAGGCCCCGCCCGTGCTGCTGGTGATGGGCCTCGCCGGACAGCTGATCAACTGGCCGGACGGCTTCTGCGCGGAGCTCGTCGACCGCGGCCTGCACGTCATCCGGTTCGACAACCGCGACAGCGGCCTGTCCACGCATCTCCACGACGCGCCGGAGCCCGACCTGCCGGCGGCGCTCGCGGGCGACGTGTCCTCGGCCTCGTACACGCTCTCCGACATGGCGGCCGACGCCGTCGGCCTGCTCGACGCGCTCGGCCTGGACAGCGCCCACGTCGTCGGCGCCTCGATGGGCGCGATGATCGCCCAGACGATCGCGATCGAGCATCCGGGCCGGATCCGGTCGCTGACGTCCATGATGTCCACCACGGGCGACCCTTCCGTGGGCCAGGCCCGTCCCGAGACCATGGCCGCCTTCGCGGGGCCGCCGCCGACGACCCGCGAGGAGGCGGTCGAGCGGTCGGTCACGATCTTCCGCCTGGCCGGCTCGCCCGGTTTCGCGTTCGACGAGGCCGCGCTGCGCGAACGCGCCGGTCTCTCCTACGACCGCGACCACGACCGGACCGGCGTCGCCCGCCAGGCCGTCGCGGTCGTCGCCTCGGGCGACCGCACCGCCCGGCTCCGTACCGTCGAGGTCCCCACGCTGGTGATCCACGGCGCGAACGACGCCATGTGCGACGTCAGCGGCGGCCGCGCGACCGCCGCCGCCATCCCGGGCGCCGAGCTGGTGGTGATCGACGGCATGGGCCACGACCTGCCCCGCGCCCTCTGGCCCGACCTCGCCACCCGCATCACCACCCTCGCCCACCACGCCGACGCCACCCGATAGCCGCTCGCCCCCCTGTGAGCGCCGACACTTCGCCGGGCATCGAAGCTTTTCCCGTCTAGCGTCGGCCGCATGACGACGACCCCGCCGGCTCTGAGCAGCGCCTCCCCTGATCGCTGCCCGGCGGGAACGTCGTGACCCCCTGGGAGATGCTCGCCGTCTTCGCGACGAGCATCTGCGCCGGGGCCCTCAACACCGTCGTCGGCTCCGGCACCCTCATCACCTTCCCTCTGCTGCTCGCCATCGGCCTCCCGCCCGTCACCGCCACGGTCACCAACGCGCTCGGCCTGATCCCCGGCTCCATCAGCGGGGCCGTCGGGTACCGTCGAGAGCTCCGCGGCCAGTCCCGCCGCCTGCTGAAGCTGAGCGTCGCCGCCCTGCTCGGCGGCCTGTGCGGCGCGGTGCTCCTGCTGACCCTGCCGGCCTCGGCGTTCGAGCGGATCGTCCCCGTCCTGGTGGCCCTGGCCCTCGTCCTGGTCATCCTGCAGCCCCGCATCAGCAGGTACCTGCGCCGCCGCCACCGCGAGACGCCCGGTCGCGGGCTCTTCGCCGGGCTGCTGCTCGCCGGCGTCTACGGCGGCTACTTCGCCGCCGCCCAGGGGATCATCTACATGTCCCTCATGGGCATGCTCCTCGACGAGACGCCCCAGCGCCTCAACGCCGCCAAGAACGTCCTGGTCGCCGTGGTCAACGCCGCAGCCGCGCTCGTGTTCCTGTTCGTCGCGGACTACGACTGGACGGCCGTCGCCCTCATCGCGACCGGCTCCGCCCTGGGCGGCCACCTCGGCGCCGACGTGGGCCGCCGCTTCCGCCCCGCCACGCTCCGCTTCCTGATCGTGGCCGTAGGCGGGGTCGCCCTCGTCCATTTGCTCGTCCGCTGAAGCAGGCCGCGGGCTGCCTCGCTTGACATGATCGCGTCGCGGGCGATAAACGCGTCGCTGGTGTCGTCGAAAATCTCTGTGCCTGCCTTATGCGCCGCGGCGATCCTGATGCCGCTGGTTCCCGCCTTGATCGCGCCCAAGGCCGCCAACGTCGTCACCGGTGCGGCCGTCGCCGCGCTCCTGATCGTGCCTTGCGTGGTGCTGCGCCGCCGGCGATGGGCGCCACGGCTGGGCGCCGCGCTGCTGGCCCTGCTCGCCGTGGCCGCCGCCGCGACGCCGATCACCGGGATCGGCAAGCCGAGCCAGTACGAGATCCAGCGTTACGCCGCGGCCCAGAACGCCATCGGCAAACCGATCGACTTCGAGGATCTGCGAATCCTGCCCTGGGACACCGACGATCTCCTGCTGATCGCCCTCGCCTGCCTCGCCACGGCGGCGCTGCTCCTGACGCTCGGCCAGACCGTCCGCTGGGAAGGGAGGCCGGAGCCGGCTCCGCTGCGCCGGCGGTGGCCGCTGATCATGTGGGGCGCCGCCCTGGTGCTGGTGAGCGTTCCTCAGGCGATGTACCTGGCGACCCTGCCCGGCGGAACGATGGAGTACTCGATCATGATCATGAACGGTGACTGTTTCGGCGGTGCGGAGGAGCTCATGTACGCGGAGGCCCTCCTGATCCTGGTCCCGCAGCCGATCGTGGTCGCGGTGGGCTTCGGGCTGTGGGCGCTGCTGGCCCGCACCGGCCACCGGCCGCTGGGCCGGCTCGTCGGCTGGCTGGCGGTGGCGCCCATGGTGCTCAGGGACCTGGCCCTGAACTGGATGCCGGTGCTCGGGTGCGCGCAATCCCCGGAGGAGGCGGCGGCCAGTCCGGTCACGCTCGCGTGGGCGCTGTACACGCTCCTCCCCGTCGTCCTGATCGTGCTGGCGGTACGGCTGCGCCGAGCCCCCGCCCCGGCGGAGGCGATCGGGCATTAGTGTCGGCAGTCCAGTGGTGCTGATCGACTTTGGAGGGCGCCGTGCGGCGCGTCATGATCCTGCTGGCCCCGATCGCGGTCCTGGCCGCGGGTCTGGTCGTCGCCCGGCGGCGGTTCGTCGTCGTCCGGATCAGCGGGGCGAGCATGCTGCCGACCTACCGCACGGGCGACCGGGTGCTCGTCCGCAGGACCACGGGGGCGGGCGTCCGGCGCGGCCAGGTCGTGGTGCTGCAGACGGCGCTGCCCGGGGGAAAGTGGCGTACGGAGCCGCTGCCGGCGCCGGAGGCGGCCAGGTGGTTCATCAAGCGCGCGGTGGCCGTGCCGGGTGATCCGGTGCCCGTCCAGGTCATGGCTCGCGTGGGGGCCTCGCCCGGTGACACCGTGCCGGCGGGCCGGCTGGTCGTCCTGGGTGACGGGCCGGTCAGCGAGGATTCGCGGGTGTGGGGTTACGTGCCCGTCGACCGCGTGCTCGGCGTCGTCGTCCGCCGGCTCGCCTCCTCCCCCGAATCCGCCGGCTCGTAGCCCTGCGCCTGGAGGGTGAAGAGGCTCGCGTACTCGCCTCCCAGCGCCATCAGCTCCGCGTGCGAGCCGCGCTCGGCGATCCGCCCCTCGGCGAGCACGACGATCACGTCCGCCTCCCGCACCGCGCCGAGCCGGTGCGAGATCAGCAGGCTGGTCCGCCCCGCGCGGTGGCGGCGCAGGCTCTGGTGGATGGCGTGCTCGGCCTGCGCGTCCAGGCCGGAGCTCGGCTCGTCGAGCACGAGCAGGTCCCGCCCCTCCCGCATCAGGGCGCGGGCCAGCGCGAGGCGCTGCCACTGCCCGCCGGACAGCACGACTCCGGCCTCGGGGCTGTCCCTGTCGCCGAAGAAGATCCGGCTCAGCAGCGTGTCGTAGCCGCGCGGCAGCCCGGCGACCGTCTCGTGGACCCCGGCCAGTCTGGCGGCGGCCTCGACCCGGTCGCGGTCGTCGAGTGCCGTGACGTCGCCGAGCCCGATGTTCTCGGCCGCGGTCAGGTCGTACGACATGTAGTCCTGGAACACCGCGCCGATCCGGCCGCGCAGCTCGGCGGGATCCATCTCCCTCAGGTCGACGCCGTCCCAGTGGACGGACCCGCGTACCGGGTCGTACAGCCTGCAGATCAGCTTGACCAGGGTGCTCTTGCCCACGCCGTTCAGCCCGACCAGGGCGAGGGAGCCGCCGCGCGGGATGAAGAGGTCGACACCGCGGAGCACCCACGGGTGCGCGTCGTCGTACCGGAACCATACGTCGCGCACCTCGATGCCCTCGCGCAGCGAGGGGACGGGGCGTGGACGCCGCGGGACGGGCAGGTCCGGCGCGTCGGCCACGACCTCGAGGTAGTGCCCGAACATCAGCAGCGCGTTGTGCGCGTCGGCCGACTGGCCGACGATCGACGTGAGCGCGGACTGCACTCCGGCGACGGCCGCCACGAACACGGCGACGTCGCCGACGCTCAGCGTGCCCGACGCGGCGGCGGTGATCGCCCAGAGCAGGCCGAACGCGGCGACGGCCGCTCCGAGCAGCGACAGCGACCCCTGGGTACGCAGCGTCCTGCGGGCCAGCCCTTGCTCGGCGGCGTTCACCGCGCGCAGCTCGCCCAGCATCCTGGCGCGCAGGAAGTCGCCGAGGCCGAACAGCCGGATCTCCTTGGCCGCGTCGGGGCTGGTGAGAAGGTTGGCGAAGAAGATCTGCCGGCGGGTCCTGGAGCTGACGCCCCACATCATCCCGGCGCGGCGCCGGGACAGGTCGAGCTGGGCGCGGACCGAGGGGATCGCGGAGAGCGCCACCACGAGGATCATCCCCGGAGCCATCACGGCCAGCGCCGCGGTGAATCCGGCGAGGGTGACGGCTCCCTGAGCGATCCCCAGGCCGGAACGGACGATCCGCTGCGGCGCGTTCTGGCCGGCCTCCTGTGCCAGCCGTACGCGGTCGTGGAAGGCGGGGTTCTCGAAGCGGCTCAGCCCCGGGTGGGCGTTGACGGCCTGGAACAGGCGATCCTGGATCAACACCTGGAGCGCGCGGCGCAGCTGCTCCTGGGCGTACTCCGCGACCGCGGGCAGGGCCGCGCCCGCCAGGCCGCTCACGCCGAGCGCCACGCCGTACGGGATCAACTCGGCGGGACCCGCCCCGGCCGCCAGGCCGTCGAGAACGAGCTTGGTCAGCCACGCGGCGACCACCGGAACCAGGCCCATGAGCAGCACCGTGACCCCTGCTGCCAGTACGGCGGCCGGGTGCGCCCGCCAGGCCGGCGCCGCGGCCGCGCGAAGACGCCGTCGCCGCGCGGCACCGCCGTCCCCGCCGTTCTCGGTGTCTCCAGCGTCTCCGCCAGGAGAGGTCATCGGCGCGTGGCCGCCGGCAGCCTGCCCGGGGCGGTGTCGGCCGCCACGACCACCGCGTCACCGTCGACCAGGTAGAAGCTGGGGAACTGGGAGACCTGCAACGCCCTGCTCACCGGCCCGCCCATCGGCTCGACCACGACGGTGGCCGAGGTCAGCTCGCCGGTGAACCGCCGGGCCTCGTCGGGGTCGCCCGTGACCACGGCCAGCACGCGTTCGGGACGGGTGTCGGCCAGGTAGGACGTGAACTCCGGCAGCCGCTCGTGGCAGGACGCGCATTCGGTGGAGAACACCGCCACCACGGAGGGTCCCGAGAAGAACGCGCGCGACACGGTCTCCCCGCCGAGGGCGGTCGCGCTGAAGTCGCCGAGCGTCGTTCCCGGCCGCACCAGCGGGGGCCGCGTCGGCGCCAGCTCGGCCAGCCGCAGCGTGTGCACGCGCAGACGGCGGATCACCGCCAGGGTCAGCACCAGGTCCACCAGGCACAACAGTCCGACGACGACCACGGCGGCGACGAGATACGGCATGGGAGCTCCTCAGGGGTGGGCGGCAAAGCACGGAAAACCCACCAGGACGGTGCCGGCCGGGTGTCGACCGGCACTGTCCTGGGGCTGCCGGTAGGACGCGTCAGCAGTAGTCGAAGCTGCCGCAGCTGACCGTGCCGGAGGAGTCGTGGTAGCAGCAGGTCCGGCAGAACTTGCCCTGGCAGCACCAGTCGGTCCAGCACGCGGCCGACGCGTCGGCCGACGGCAGGACCTTGTCGAGGAGGCGGTCTCCCAGCTTGTTGAGTGCGCGGATCATGGCGACCTCCTTGCATGGGGGATCTTTACGCGCCCACGGTCACCCAGCAAGAGCACCTTGTTAATAGAGAGATTGGCTGACACTGCGGAACATCGTTCGGCGGTTCAGGATCTTGACAGAGGTCACTTGGCCAGGTGACAGCCGATGACCAGGCGCTGGATCTTGCGGCGGCGCACCGCCGGAGGCCGTCGCCATGCTGTGCCTCCGCGTACCTCCTCATCGGCGACTCTCCGAGAGGGGCGACTCCGGGGACGTGGTGTCTGTCCGCCGGACTGCCCCGCACCATGGCCGCCGGGTGGTGGCCCCCGGTCGGCTGTTAGCGCTCACACATCTTCTTACCTGTCGCGGTTCCTTCTCTGTCAGCTGGCTGTGGTGGCAGGTCGAGCCAATACGAGATGAAGAGGCGACGTCAAGGAGGGCATCTCGCGCCCGCGGCGGCGCGGCGGTCGGGCGTGCGGCTCATCAGGCGTTATCAGGGGCCGCCCACCGTGACGGCCAGAGCGTCGCTCTGAAACTTTCGCCAGAGCTTGACAACTTTCGGCGCGGTTTCCAAACTGTGTCCCCGAGAAGGCTTCCTCCTGCCATGTGGTGGTGCGCGGTGAGGACCGCCGTTCACGATGCCCTGGTGGTGTGCGTTCCCTGATCACGGGACGCGGCGTCGATCGCGTGGGGTGACCCCGCGTGTCCGCTTTTCCGTGATTCAGTCTGGAGCAGTCAGTCATGGGCGACAAAGCCATACTTCCGCCGCGGCCTCTCAGGCGCTCGCGGGTTCTGATCGCCGCCGCCGTCGGCGTAATCAGCGTGGTCACCGCGGTGACGGTACCGACCACGCCGGCCGGTGCGGCGGCGAGTACGCTCGGCGCGGCCGCCGCGCAGAGCGGGCGGTACTTCGGCGCCGCCATCGCCGCGGGCAAGCTCGGCGACTCGCAGTACACCACCATCGCCGGCCGCGAGTTCAACATGGTGACGGCCGAGAACGAGATGAAGATCGACGCCACCGAGCCGAACCGGGGCCAGTTCAACTTCACCAACGGCGACCGCGTCTACAACTGGGCCGTGCAGAACGGCAAGCGGGTCCGCGGCCACACCCTGGCCTGGCACTCCCAGCAGCCCGGCTGGATGCAGTCCCTGTCCGGCAGCACGCTGCGCCAGGCGATGATCGACCACATCAACGGCGTCATGGCCCACTACAAGGGCAAGATCTACGCCTGGGACGTGGTCAACGAGGCCTTCGCCGACGGCAACTCCGGCGGCCGGCGCGACTCCAACCTGCAGCGGACCGGCAACGACTGGATCGAGGTCGCCTTCCGCACCGCGCGCGCCGCCGACCCGGCCGCCAAGCTCTGCTACAACGACTACAACATCGACA
The DNA here is from genome assembly GCF_040605375.1 of Nonomuraea sp. NPDC005650. Lineage (NCBI taxonomy): Bacteria > Bacillati > Actinomycetota > Actinomycetes > Streptosporangiales > Streptosporangiaceae > Nonomuraea > Nonomuraea sp. NPDC005650. Next base: position 14,462 of record NZ_JBEXCR010000046.1, on the reverse strand, counting down.
ACTGGACCTGGGCCAAGACCCAGGCCGTCTACAACATGGTCCGCGACTTCAAACAGCGCGGCGTGCCGATCGACTGCGTGGGCCTGCAGTCGCACTTCAACAGCGGCAGCCCGTACAACAGCAACTACCGCACCACCATCTCCAGCTTCGCCGCCCTCGGGGTGGACGTGCAGATCACCGAGCTGGACATCCAGGGCGCCTCCGCGCAGACCTACGCCGCCGTGACCAACGACTGCCTGGCGGTGGCCCGTTGCGCCGGCATCACGGTGTGGGGGGTGCGCGACCAGGACTCCTGGCGCTCGGGTGACACCCCGCTGCTGTTCAGCGGCGGCAACAAGAAGCCCGCCTACGACGCGGTCCTCAACGCCCTGAACGCCGCCTCGCCGGGCGGCCCCACGCCCACGCCGACCCCGACGCCCACCCCGACACCGACACCGACACCGACCCCGGGCGGGTGCGAGGCGACCATCACGACGACCAACAGCTGGTCGGGGGGCTTCCAGTCGACGGTGACCGTCCAGGCGGGCAACGCGGCGATCACCGGATGGACCGTGCGGTGGACCTGGCCCGGCGGGCAGAGCATCAGCAGCCTGTGGAACGGCCAGCAGAGCGTGTCCGGCTCCAGCGTCACCGTACGCAACGCCGCCTACAACGGCTCCATCGCCGCCGGCGGCTCCACGACCTTCGGGTTCACCGCGAACGGCACCGCGGCCACCCCGACCGCCACCTGCACCAGCCCCTGACGGCGGGTGGACATGATGAGGAGAACACAGATGCGTCTGCCCTGGCGAGCGCGGTCACCGCGTCCCCCCGCCGCCACGACCGCGGCGCCGCACCCGCGGGCCTCGCGCCGCGGCCTCGTGATCGGCGCCGTCGCAGTCCTGCTCGCCGGAGCCGGCCTGCTGACCATGCAGCCCGCCCAGGCCGCCGTCGCCTGCCGGGTCGACTACACCATCAGTTCGAGCTGGTCAGGCGGCTTCAACGCCGCCGTCACCATCAACAACCTCGGTGACGCGGTCAACGGCTGGCGGCTGACCTGGTCCTTCGGCGCCGGCCAGCAGATCACCCAGATCTGGAACGCCACCCAGTCCCAGTCCGGCTCGTCGGTGACTGCTACCAACGTCTCCTACAACGCCGCCATCCCCTCCGGCGGCAGCGCCAACTTCGGGTTCAACGGCTCGTGGAACGGCAGCAACCCGGTGCCCACGTCGTTCGCCCTGAACGGCGTGACCTGCGGCGAGCCCGGCACCCCCACGCCGACCCCCACCCCCACACCGACGCCCACCCCGACCGGCACGTGCGCTCTTCCGTCGACGTACCGCTGGACATCGACCGGCCCGCTGGCGAACCCGAAGTCGGGGTGGGTCTCGCTCAAGGACTTCACCACCGTCGTCTACAACGGCAGGCATCTCGTCTACGGGACGACGCACGACACGGGAACGGCGTGGGGTTCGATGAACTTCGGCCTCTTCACCAACTGGTCCGACATGGCCTCGGCCAGCCAGAACACGATGTCCTCCTCCACCGTCGCGCCCACGCTCCTCTACTTCGCCCCCAAGAACATCTGGGTGCTCGCCTACCAGTGGGGCAGCACCGCCTTCTCCTACCGGACCTCCAGCGACCCCACCAACCCCAACGGCTGGTCCTCGCCGCAGGCGCTCTTCTCCGGAAGCATCTCCGGCTCCGGAACAGGCCCCATCGACCAGACCCTCATCGGTGACAGCACGAACATGTACCTGTTCTTCGCCGGGGACAACGGCAAGATCTACCGCGCCAGCATGCCCATCGGAAACTTCCCCGGCAATTTCGGCGCGACATCCACGGTGATCATGAGCGACACCACGAACAACCTCTTTGAAGCCGTTCAGGTCTACAAGCTCCAGGGCCAGAACCGCTACCTCATGCTCGTCGAGGCGATCGGCTCGCAGGGCCGCTACTTCCGCTCGTTCACCGCCACCAGCCTGGACGGTTCGTGGACACCGCAGGCCGCGACCGAGGGCAACCCCTTCGCCGGCAAGGCCAACAGCGGCGCCACCTGGACCAACGACATCAGCCACGGCGATCTGGTCCGCAGCAACCCCGATCAGACCATGACCGTCGATCCCTGCAATCTGCAGTTGCTCTACCAGGGACGCAACCCCAGCTCCGGCGGCGACTACGGCCTGCTGCCCTACCGGCCGGGGCTGCTGACACTGCAGCACTGACGACGTGACCCGGGTCCGTCCCTGAGAGCGGCCTTCCGGTTGGCAACGGTGATCACCCCAGCCCCGTCACCAACCGGAAGGCCCGGCTTCCTGTCGCCCTGGAGCACCCGCCGGTGGCCGGACGCCGGGCACGGCGTGACGTGGCGTGGCGTCCCGGTGCAACCAGGGGAGACAGCACGGGGTTCAAAGGGCACATCAGGGACGCTGAACCGCCCCTGGCTCCTGAAATCTCGCTAACGATGGGGTCCGACATGTCTGCAGTTCTGGACGGCAAGGCAGCTCTGGTGACCGGCGGCAGCCGCGGCATCGGCAAGGCGATCGCGCTCCGGCTCGCCGCGGACGGGGCAGATGTGGCAGTGACCTGCCAGCATGGCACCGACCGGGCCCGCGCCGTGATGGAGCAGGTCAAGGCGCTGGGGCGCCGGGCCATGGTCCTGCAGGCGGACGCCGGTGACCCCGCGGCGGTCGCGGACGCCGTTCAGCGGGCGGCCGGCGAGTTCGGCCGGTTGGACGTCCTGGTGAACAACGCCGGAGTGTTCCCCTCCGGGCCACTGCAGGACGTGCGGCCGGAGGACTTCGACAGAGTCCTCGCCATCAACGTGCGTGCGCCGTTCATCGCCGCTCAGACCGCGGCAGCGCACATGACCAAAGGCGGACGGATCATCAACATCGGCAGCTGCCTGGCCGGCCGCACGCCTTTCCCCGGCATCACCCTGTACGCATTGAGCAAGACCGCCCTCACCAGGCTGACCAAGGGCCTTGCGCGCGACCTCGGCCCGAGGGGCATCACCGCCAACGTCATCCATCCCGGCCCGATCGACACCGACATGAACCCGGCCGACGGGCCGAGCGCCGACGCTCAGAGCGCCTACACCGCCCTCGGCCACTACGGGGAGCCCGCAGACATCGCCGCGACCGTCGCGCACCTGGCCGGCGAGGGCGGCCGATACATCACGGGGGCCTCCATAGCAGTGGACGGCGGCGTCACCGCCTGACTCCTCGCCGATCCGCGAGAAAAGCACAGGAGCGAAAGGCAATCGGGACGCCACGGCCTTCGAGACCGTCCACGGGCATCTGCCACTGTCAGAGGCACCTGCGGTGATACGACATGCCTGCACAGATCCTTGATGAGCACCTGCTTTTGACCGGCGGCCCGCCTCGCCATCCGATGGCAGAACACCCGTACCGGACCGCGCCAAACCCGAGAACCGGAGGCCGCGCGGCAGCAAGAACACCGCTCTGGGAGGCAACAGCGCTCAGACGACGTACGTCCACGGATATGTCGGCGTCCGCGAGGGCTTCACCATCACTGACAACTGACCTGCACACCAACGCCGGCATCCCGACCTTGCGGCCATGAACAGAACAATCCATGCGCACGCAATGTACGAAGACATTACCGTTAAGGTCATGATCATCTGGGTCGCCTCGTTCCCCCGATCAGGCAACACCTTCCTCCGCATCATCCTCAAGCAGCTGTACGGCGTGCACACCTCCACCGTCTACGACGTCGACGGCGTGGCCGCGCGGCTTGGCCCCGACCTGATCGGCTTCGAGGAACGTCCCTCCTCCATCGAGGAGATGCGCGCCTCCGAGAAGCTGCATTTCGTCAAGACGCACCGGCAGCGTGCCGGGGAAGAGGATCGCGCGATCTGTCTCATCCGAGACGGCCGCGACTCCATAACCTCATGGGCCCACCTGACCGGCGCGCCTGATATCGAGGCCGAGATCCGCACGATGATCAACCGGCGTGACCAGGTAGGAACGGGCAGCTGGGGCCAGAACGTACTGAGCTGGCTACGTCCGCCCGCACCCCATCGCGTGATGCTCCGCTACGAGGAGCTGGTCCGCGAGCCGCGACAGACCGTAGAGAAGGTGCTGGCCACTCTGGCGCCGACCCTACGGCCACTGCCTGATGCCCGCATTCCCACCTTCGCAGAGCTCCACCAGGTCGATGCCGGCTTCTTCCGGAGAGGACACACGGGCACACACGCGGACGAGCTACCAGAGGAACTGCACCAGCTCTTCTGGTCCCGCCCCGACAACGTCACGGCCATGGAGCTGCTCGGGTATTCACGCGATGCGTGAAGGTCAGGCCCGCCCTTCCGTTCCCGGTCCAAGGTGGGCCAGGGGAATCCAAGCATCGTAGGGATGCCGTCGACGAAGTCCTTCACAACTTCCGGTAAACAGCGGCAACGACCCCTCATGGAAGCCCCCTGGCGGGGGTCACCCCGATCGTTTAGGCCACTTGAGCTGAGCAGATAGCCTAGGCGGCACGTGGTTCGTACAAGATCGTCCCGTGTACGTCCCCCGATCCGATCGCGAGAACAATCACGCACTCCGCGGGATTCACCGTTGTGGCCGTCGCGTGAAGGCGTCGATCATTCGGCCCAGGCGTCCGGGATGCGGAGGATCGGGTGCGCACCATCGAGCATGTCGCGGGTCAGACGGACTCCGCTCTCATGTTCCACGACAGCGAGCACGAGAGGCGGGAGGTTCCTGTCCGCCTCATCCTCGTCCTCATCGCTGGCGGGACGCAGCAGGCTGGCGTACGGCGTGAGCACGCCGTAGTCCCCGCTGTCGTGGTCCGCAGGATGGGACCAGTAGCCGCCCCCCTCCGGCTGTCTGCTGGCAAGGAAGATGTTGCCTTCGATGTCCCAGGCCGCGAACCAGTGCCGCATCTCCGGCCCGGCCAGCCGACCGGAGATCGCCGTGCCGATACCAAGGCACCCGAAGTCGATGGTGGCCACGCCCGGCCCCGCCTGCACAAGGGCCAGATCGTGCTCCTGGTCCATCAGATACGGATCGGGCGGAATATGAAGGTCGGCGGGGTCGTGGCCGAGTCGCCTGGCCCCGTCCTCGACAGTGAGCACACCGTGCATGGGAAGTGTGAGGGTGTAGCAGAAGAAGTCGAGGAGCAGGACGTCTTCCCCGATGCCCGCGTAGTGGTCGACGACCGACGCCCAGCTCACGGAGCGGTCCGGAACGGGGCGGTGCGGTCTTCCATGACGCTACCGCTCTTGTCCGTGAGCTGGCAGGTCGTCACCGGGGCGAGCGGCTTCAGCAGAACCACGACGTATCCCAGAGGGACGTCGGCACCTTCCGTGCCGTGGAGGGTAACGCTGACGCCGGTCACCGTCGTGAGAAAGGCGGCTCCGATCTCCCCATCTACGGCGATGTCACCGTCCTCGTTGACGAACTGCACACCCACATGATGCCCGGCTCTCACGACCGCGCCCGCAGGGTCATCTACGACCGCCTGTTCCGTCCACGCCAGGTCTCTCGCGGAACAGTGATCATTTAAGACAGCAACCCCGCCTTCCAGGACCGGCAGGCGAGGTTTCCGCATGTCAGAGGCTACTTAGCCAAGTGCCGGCTGATGACCAGGCGCTGGATCTGGTTGGTGCCCTCAAAGATCTGCATGATCTCCGACCCGCAATGCGACCACCTGCGAAAACCACTCGATCATAGAGCTGAGCAGCGGCTATGTTCGCGGGTGTCTCGCATCACTTCTCATTGGGTTCGGCGCTCCGACGAAACAGCAGCCTGGGCATGCTCACCCCCCATACAGTTCGAGAACGCGTCCACCGTGGCATGACAATCCAGAAACGCGACTCCATCGAACCCAGGGCACACCAATGGACATCGAGGCGACGACGATCACACCGTCCACCGCGAGCGGGATGAGCACCGCCGCCAGGTGATCCCCACCGTGCCGGAGACACTGCTCATGCATGTGCCGAACGACACGACCGCCGAGATGCCCGCAAGAAGGAGAACCCCGTGATCGTCGTACGTCGGGTTCGGCGCACGCCCCCATGTTCGGCTCCATAGCTGTTTAGCCCTCCCGACCAGGGAGAACAAGCGTGGTGGAGGCGCTGAAGGGCATGTACGACTCGGCCGTGCCCCCCTCGGACACACACCGCACGCGCATGAGGGAGCTCAGGTTCGATCCGGGCCTCCACATGTTGCTTTTCCGGTTAGTACGTGAGCTTCAGCTCCAACTGCGTGTATAGCTCGGCCTTATCGTTCGGGTCCGCTGCCGCGACCAGTCGCACCCAGTCGCCGACCTCCTCGATCATTGACCTCCACCATGGTGATGCGCTGCGCGGCCGAAGCCGCCTCAGCTCACCTTCAAGACGGGCGCGTTCGCGGGTGTGCTCGTGGTCGAGTCGGCATGGTCTGGAGTGGATGCCGACGAGATACACCCGGATGCGGATGACGGGAGAGCAACTGCCATGTAACGGCTATTGGCGACACTTAGGACACGCGACCATCTAGGCACAGAAACAGACATATGGCTTCTCCAACAACTTTTTTACCTCGTTGCTGGCGGCGGCATGCGCGAATGGTGTATGCCAGAACTGTGCCACATACCCCATCTTCCGCCGACATGGATCGACTGGTCGAGACCTTCTTCTGCGAGCCAGGTAAGAGTTTCCCATACAAGACCATCGGCACGCTTGAGGGCGAGACGGTGATTGAGGGAGTCCTCTATCGGTATCAGATCTACGACCAGGACGACCGAGCGCTTTCGCTCCAGATTTATGTGGGGATCACCCAGTTTGGGCAACTATGGGAACAGGAGGTACGCGTCCTAATCCGGGCTTCCGCGCTCGGCCATCCTGCCCTCCCCGAAGTAATCGACGGCGGCTTCAAAGATACCGCAACGGTGGCCTCGGCCGGATTTACGCTGCCGGGAATTGCCTACGTCATCACCCGGAGCAGCGAGGAGTTGCTGACTGAGGGCGCCCTGGAACGCTTGAAGGACGACCCGGCGGAGGCCGTCCGGCAGTTGTATGTGATGGCGGATGGGCTGGCCAGCCTGCATGGGATGGGGCTGATCCACCGGAACCTGTGGCCGGGAACCGTCGAGGCGCAAAAGGTCGGTCAGAAGCTGCGGTTCCAAATGATCCGATTCGAGATGAGCAAGTTCGTCGACAACCTGTTCCGTGCACCGCTCACGCATTTGGCAGAGATCAGTCCGCAAAACCCCTTCACCAACGATCCTCGCGTGCTGCCTTATCGCGCCCCCGAACAGCTCGATCCAACGCTGGGAGCGGAGTCCCAACATACAGATGTGTACAGTCTGGCTGCCATGGCATGGGAGTGGTTTCTCGGGGATTTCCCAGACACACTTAAGGGCGTCGAACCGGGCGCCGCGGATCTCTCCGCAAAAGTTGCACAATTCAATGCGCAGTTGCGGCAGGATATACGCAATGCCCATCACCTGCCCGAACCGTTATGCAGTCTTCTAGAGAAGATGCTGGCACCCGATCCCCGATCCCGCCTCTCGGCGGGTGAGGTGGTGGACCGGATGAGCAAGAACTATAAAGCGATGACGGGCTTGTGGGCCGACAATACCAGCACGAAACCTTACCTGGTCACCTTCGTGCCGGAAGAGTATGAGAACACGCTCCTCAAATGGGAGTGGATCAAACGTGACCCCGACAGCCGCGAGGGGCGCAAGGAACTCGCCGAAGTCATCGAAAACGACTTGCGACGGCCGCAGCTCCTCCACTCTCCCCACGGTGCCGACCTTTTCGTGGCGGGCGGCGACCGGCCAGGCAAGCGCGCAGCGACCCTCCTGCTGCTGGGCGAACGCGCCGTGTGGTTTTGCCGCCCGCACCGGCCTGGGTACGCCCTCGGTGGTGAGGGCGCCGCGTACGAAGACGTTTTGATCATCGCGTACGTAGCGCGGCGGTACACGGGCCGGGTCGAGCAACTGATCCGGGAGCACGAGGAGACGGGTTTCACGCAGACGGTAGACGCCATCAAGGCGGTTGCCTACGACATCGGCCGACGAGCGCTCGACCAGTACCGCGCGGGACGGCCCAAGTGGACGCCGTTGATCGAGGCCGCGCGCCCTTCGAACGAGCGGTCCACAGCGGACCAGGTCTTCGAGAACGCTCTGGACTGGCTGCTGGAATATCAGGTCGTCGCCACTCGCGCCCGTGAATACGCCTATGACCTGATCGGTGAAGGGACAGAACGCTATCCTCTGCTGCGGCTGGACCGCACGCGCGACGACGAAAGGCGGCGGGCCACGCCACTGAGTGCCGCCTTCACCTCCTCCGTACATCGCCGGCCAGCCTTCGCAGACTTCTTCAGCCAGGCAGACGAGCAGAACGACGACGACACCGCAGGTTTGGAAGCGATTGAGGACTCGGAAGGGCGTCCCAAGGACCGGGGCCTGACGAGCAACGTCCGGTTCAGCAGCGTGGAGAACCCCGACGCGATCAGAGTCGAGCGAAAGAATGACACAAACCGGATTCCTCCAAGCGGCTGGATCCGCCCTTCCGGAGACATCGGGGATCGGGTCACTCAGGCTCGAGAGCGGGACGGGCGCGTGGAGGTTCGGCAGAACAAGCTACTTGTCCGCCAGTTGCGGAACCCGGTGACGATCAGGGGTCTGCCCTACCTCTGGAACGGACTGCTGGATCCGGAGAAGGACGACGCGGCGCTGGAGATGCTGGTGAACCAGCCGCTCTATGCGCTTCAGGGGCCGCCGGGCAGTGGCAAAACCACGACCCTGGTCAAGGCGATCCACGCCTGCCTCAAACGCGAGCCCACTACTCGGATCCTGGTTGCTGCGCAGTCGAACTACGCACTCGACAACGTGGCCAAGAAGCTGCTCCCCCTACTGAACAAGGACAAACACATCTGCCTGCGGGTGACCACTGGGGGCACCTCAGACCGCGTTGATGAAGACGTTCGACCATACCTTCTGGAAGAGTGCGTCGATGCGCGGCAGAGACGCCTGGTCGCAATGCTTCGTAGACGCATCGGCCGTCCTGGGGAAGATCCTGCCCTTCTGCCAATCCTCGGCGACTGGCTGGCGATCGCCGGGCAGGCGATGCCCGAGCTTGCCGACCGGATGGCCAGAAGTGCCTCTGTCGTGTTCGCCACCTGCTCGGCGTCGTCGTTGAACGTCCTGTCGGAGCAGGGAATGCCCACGCTGTTTGACTGGGTGGTGGTGGAGGAAGCCGCCAAAGCATGGCCCACCGAGCTGATCATACCGTTGAATCGGGGGACCCGCTGGACGCTGGTGGGCGACCAGAACCAACTGGCGGCGCATCGCATCGAAGATGTCACACGATTTCTCGACGAGTGCCGGAATTCCGATGATCCGGGGGTGCGCATCGACGCCGACCAAGTGGTCGGCTACAAGCGGGTGTTCCGCATGTTCGGCGCGCTCTTCCAGCAAGGCGAGCAGGATGAGCCGGTCGCGGCGGGGTTGTCTCACGCCACCGGGACGCTCACCACGCAGCACCGCATGGTGAAGCCCATCGGCGACCTGGTCAGCAAGGTTTTCTACACACACCACAAGCCCGACGAACTCATCCCCGGCCAGGACGAACTGCCCTCCGGCTGGCTCACTTCATCGCGCGACGCACCGAACGTCCGGCTGACCGCGCCGCCTCAGGCAACCGGCTCCAGCCTGATCTGGCTCGACACGTCCCGCCATCCTGAGCACGGCGACTCATCGTCGCCCCGCCGCTGGAGGAATGAGCTGGAGGCCAAGGTCGTCTCGCGCCTCATCGCGCAGCTGCGGCCGGTGCCGACACCGAAGCAGAACGGATACCACGAGGACCCGCTCGCAGTGCTGACCCCCTACCGAGAGCAAGAGAAACTTCTCAGCGGCGACCCGGCAGTCCGGCCATACGTGCATACCGTTCACGCCTTCCAGGGGCGAGAGGCCGACGTGGTGGTGGTGTCACTGGTGCGCGACACCCGCTATCAGCCGCGGAGCCGGGTGATTGGCAACATCGGTCATCTGGCCAGCCCCGAACTGGTCAACGTGCTCCTCTCCCGGGCGCAGGACAGCTTGATCATCGTCGGCTCCTTCCAGCACTTCGCCGAGAACGGGCCGAACTGGTGGAAGTGGATCTGCGCGGAGTTCGAGGCCAATGGCCGCGTTGTCAAGGTGGACGGGGTGCTGAGCAGTGAGTGACGTCCTCACCCTTTACCTGCCGTGCTCCGTCGTCCCGATCAAGGTGACCTACGGGTACGGGGAGCACCTGTCGCCCATCGAGCTGATCGCCATGCGGATGATCGCATCGTACGGAGACGGCTCAGGAAAGATCGGCTCGGAGGAGTTCGTCAACCTGATCGACCTCGGCGAGAGTGTCTGTAACGATCTCATCTCCGGCCTGTGGAGCCGTGGCCACGTGGCGCTCGACTTCCAACTCGGCGAGATCCAGCTATCCGCTAGGGCCCGACAGGCAGCGGCGATGGGCGAGCTGGAAAAACTGGAGACGGGCGAGGTCAGGGAGTCCGTCGGGAGCATAATGTGCGACCAGCTCACCGGAGCCGTTCTCCCGCTAGGCGGGCGTCAGCGGCCGCAGGAACGGCGTTTCACGATCCCGGCCTCCCCAGATGGCGGCTCGGTCGAGGAGGCGTCGCGAGCCGACATTCTCAGCGCGTTGAAGCGGTCGCCGCAGGGTATCCGCGGCCGTGTCGTACTCTCGGCCCGCTTGGCCCCGGCCGAGCTTCGCCGAACCACCGGAGTTCGCTACCTGCCGCTCGACGTACAGGTCCGCGTCGATCCCGACACCGACCGGCTGCGTTTTATCGTGCTGGACCATAATCTGCCGGAGCGGCACCGGCAACTGGTGGCCGGCAGGCTCTCCCAGATCGCCGACACCGACCCCAAATCCTCTTTCGTTCAAGCGGTACGCGGACGTGCCGACCAGGTCTACCGCGCACCGGTGAAACTAGAAGGTCAACTGGACCAGTTGGAGCGGGCCGCCGCCGACGCTGCGCACACCAGGCCCGGCACTCGGGCGCAAAGCCATGGCCGACTGCACGCCGCCGCCCATCGGGTCATGGGTGAGATCGCGATCCGTGTGGCATACGAAATCCAGGCGGAGATCCTCCGCGAGGGGGATCATCTCGCGGCGGTCAAGGACATCGTGCGCAGCGCGCGGAGACAGCTTGTGCTTGCCTGCCCCGGCTCACGCTGGCGGAACATCGAGGCCATCGCTGCCGAACTCCGCACGGCCTTGGCCGATGGGGTGCAGGTGGTGTTGATTTGGGGTCGCCACCACGACGACGAGTTCGATCCTCAGGTGGCCCGGATGCTCGATCAACTGAAAGAGACGGACGACGGCCGAGCCTCGATACGACTGCTACAGTCGACCCGGTCGAGCAAAATCCGGGTCGGCCTGGCGGTCGCTGACGATCGCGTCGCCCTTCTCACAGGCATGGATTTCCTGTCCAGTGATCTCCGTAAGGAGATGCGGCAGCGCGGCCTCCGACTCACCGCGCCCCGCCCGGGCATGCCCTGCCGACTCATCGAGGACCTGCTGACGTGGAGCGCCCAGGTCGTACCTGAGCGCACGCTGGCCATGAGCATGCTCAAACAGAGCAACGACTTCATCGGTGACGGAATCATCGACCCGGATCTGGAGGAACTGGGCCGGGTACTCGCGGGACTGCCGGACGCGCCGGCCGAGTCCGACGACACGGCGAGCGGGCAGCGGGTGGCCGTCTGGAGTGAGGCGTGGGTGAACGCGACACGACGGCTGCGGCAGTTCGTGGCGGCGCGCCCGCTCCCCACTGGCCGGCTGGTGCAGGACGCCGAACATCGCGACCTGCTGTGGGGTGTGGTGCGCGGCGCTCGGCGACGAATGCTGATCTCTACCCCAGACTTCCGTGACGCGCGGATACCGCCCCGCCTGTTGCAGGCGCTCAAATTGAAGCTGGAGCAAGGTGTGCAGGTCACCGTCGCTCACGGCCTGGACGGGACGGATGCCTCAGTAGAGCTGAAATCGCTGCATCACAGTCACGCAAAGCTGGACTTGGTGACCAAGCCGAACAACGCCCGCTGCCTCGTGGTCGACGACGAGGTGGCGGTCGGCAGCTTCGGCTATCTGTCAGACCATCCTGGAGTGCCGCGCGGGGAGTTGAGCGTGGTGATCAGGGACGCCGTCCTGGCCGACCGGCTGGCCGGGGGCATCGGCCGGACGAGATCGGTGAAGGCCCCGGACGAGCCGATCACCCCGCCATCCGGAATGCAGGCCGCGGTCCTCCACTCGATCATGCGGGAGGTGGACGCGGGCGCCCGCCCTCTGAGCGAAGTGGTCAGCGAGGCGTTGCGCGCCGTTCCAGATCCCTGGGCGTACGCCGACTACGCGCGTGGCGCGCCGATATCGAAGCGGATCACCCGGGCCGTGGTGGCCTGGACGCTTCGGCATGCCCCAGCCGCGGGCCGGATGGCGGACGCTCTGGAATGGCTGGTGATCGACCTGTGGCGAGACCGCGATTTCATTCCGGCCGCCATCCTGCGCGGAGCGGTGCGCGATGCCGACTTCCGCCCGCGCGCCCCCTTGACCAACGTGATACTCAATCGGACCGCCGACCGGGTGGGGGATGCGCTCGTCGCGGCGGCCGCGACCGATGGCGGAGTGCCGGCCGAGCGGGTCGCGCTAGTCGCCCTCTGCGTGGTCGAGTTGCTCACCAGATCCGGCGACCACGAGGCGTACGAGGCGCTGACCGTTCTCGACGACGTGCCAGTTCCGTGGGCGCGCCTCGCCAGTGCGGTGCTGACCTACTATGGAATCGCGGACCGGCCCCTTCCCTTCCCGCTTTCCCAGATCCGAGCCGAAATAGCTCGTGCCGAGGGCACCCAGACCATGGAGGCCCTGTGGCGGGACCTGGCCGAGGCGATCGAACACGCACAGCAAATTCACGTACAGTTCCCCCAGGTAAGGCGGGCACATGAGCTGATATTCCGGGACGATCAGCTCTTCGGGGGGCTGCGCGTGAGGGTCGCCGCGCGGGACTTGGAGGGCGTGGCCGAGTGGCTTGATCGCCCGGAGCTCGGTGATCTCGGCGGCATGTTCGACCGTGTGACACTCGAACGGTCACCGGGCACGGCTCCCCTCATGGGCAGCCGCCGACAGGGCTATCTTCGACGACTCGACGATGTGGTCACCGCTGCCAAGGCCCTGCTTGACGACGCTGTTCTGGAGGGACGGGCACCAGAAATCCATCCGGCCACGCACAGGCTGGCTGCGGAGATCGCCGCGCTCTGGGATGCCCTGACGGAGACCGCCGACCGGCCCAATGACCCTGAGCTTGCCCTGACCGATGCTCTCCTGGAGGAGCTGGCCCTGATACGGCGGTGGAAGTCATGACTGCGCCTGTCCCGGACGAGCTACTCGAAGGCTGGGCGGACCGCTGGCGCTACCCGCTGGCTGTGGTCCACCCCGACGAGTTGGTCGACGGGATACTTCACGGCCTCGAACTGGGCCTATCCGCGCCAGCTGAGTCGGCCAAGACCTTGGTGGCCATGGGATATTTCGCCGCGGCCGAGCAGTTGTTCGCCGCGGACAAGACGCTGGACGCCCTGATCGAGACGGCACGGGGTGATGCGATCGTCGAAATCGGCCGTCGGCGCTCGGTGCTGGTCGGTCGGGGAGATCGGGTCGGCCTGCGTCCGGACGCCGGCCCGGCTGTGGAGTCGGTGGCGAGAGACAACCTGCCACAGGCGGAGAAGCTGCTGGAGGCGTGGGAGACACAGATCGCCGCGGTGGAGGACCGCCTTCGTGAGGATCTTCGTGCGCGGGCCGCAGGCCTGCCCAAGGATCGTCAGGAAGCCGTCGAGCAGTGCCTGGCACAGTCTGCGTTCGACGCAGCTGAAGTACTGGTGCAGCCTGACAGCGACCCACAGCTGGAGAACGGTCCTGGAACCGTGCCACGCCGGAGTCGCTGGCCCTACTCCGGATACGACCTGCGCGAGGTGCTGGGCTGGTATCGAACCGGAGAAGACCCCACCGCCGGATTCCGGGCCCGATGGCGTCCGCATCCAGACGATGTACCCGCCAGGGAATTGATCGCCGCGTACGCCGAGCTCGTGGACACGGTCGACGAGGAGCGGGCGCTCTGGTTCGTCCGGACGCTGGACGACGTGCTGGAAGGTGGCGGCAACCACCACGCGGATTCCGACGGCCAAGCTGTACAAAGTGCCGTGGCCGGGTTGCGGGAGCCGAAACTGCCGGTTCTCGGGCTGCCGACTCCGGTGCCCGTGTGGCTGTCCCACGCTGATCAGCCGCCTCCGGACGGTTTTCCTCGTCCCGTGCTGTGGGTGGTGATCGGCGAGCCGCCTGCAGATCCGCCACACCGGGTCGCGGTGGTGACCGCCGACAACATCTTTGAGCTAGCCGCACGAGGGCCAGATGGTCAGCGGCCGAGTGCGGCCGCCCGGCGGGTGGCGCTGCTGCGGATGGTCTGCTCTCAGCTTCCGCTCGCCGA
>NZ_JBEXCR010000045.1:0-116514 GCF_040605375.1 Nonomuraea sp. NPDC005650 | reverse complement strand
GCTCCCACTCGGCGTTCGTTAAGTCACCACGTCCCATGCACTTATCGTGACAACATCACCACGATCAGTCGGCAGATCTAAGAAACAGCTCTTAGCCCGCGATGAGGGCGTTCGCCTCCGTGATGAGCTTCTGAGCGGCCTGGTCAGGGGTCATCCGAGCGAACAGAACCTCGTTCGTGTACCGCGTGAGGATGGCCTCGATGGCGCTGGCGCGCTTCGGCGGGGCGGCGGGCGAGTCCGTGAGCTCGCCCTTGATCTTGTCGAGGAAGGCCAGCGTCTTCTTGTCGCTGTCCGGAAGCTTGTCCCTGACCGCCGCCAGCACCTTGGAACTCGCCGGCAGGCCGCGGTCGCTGAGGATGATCGCACCCGCCCCCGGGTCGTTGATCATGAAGTCGATGAACTTGGCCGCCTCGGCCGGATGCTCGGACTTCGCCCCGGCGGTGTAGAACATCGCGGGCTGCAGGAACATGCCGCCCGCGGCGGCGCCCGGCGACTTCGGCATCCGCAGCAGGTCGACCTGCCTGCCGCCCGACGCCTTGCTGATCGAGCCGAGCTGGTTGCTCCACCACATCCCCATCGCGCCGGAGCCGGTGGCGAACAGCGACTTGTCCTCGCTCTGGGCCGCGAGCTCAAGACTCTTGGCGGCGTCGGGAGAGCCCTTGCTCCTGATCAGCTTCTGGTGGATGGCCCACCACGCCTTGAGGGTGTCGGGCGAGACACCGATCTTGTTGCCCTTGTACAGGGTCTCGCCCCGCTGGGCGGCGAAGATCTGCAGGAACGCCGGGTTGAAGGCCTGCTGCGTGCCGTAGACCTTGCCGCCGGACCGCGCCGTGATCTTCGCAGCCAAGCCGACCCACTCATCCCAGGTCCACGTGGTGTCGTCGGGCAGCCGCTGCCCCGCGTCCCTGACCGCCTTCGGGTCCACGACGAGGGACCAGGCGTTGACGCCGGTGGGGATGGCGTACTGCTTGCCGTCGACGGCGCCGGTGGCCAGCACCTTGCCGTCGAGGTCGGCGGTGTCGACCGAGCTGGACAGGTCGGCCAGCGTGCCGCGTTCGGCGTATTCCCGCAGGCCGCGGATCTCAAGGGTGATGACGTCGGGCGTCTGCTCGCCCGCGACCTTCGTGGCCAGCTTCTCATAGTAGCTGCCGAAGTCGGAGAACTCTTCCTCGATGTCGATGTTCGGGTTCTGCGCTTCGAACTTCTTGATCGCCTCTTGCGTCATCTTCTGCCGCGCGGCACTGCCCCAGTAGGAGAAACGTAACTTGACCTCACCGCCGCCGCCTTCGCTGCCGCAGGCCGCGGTGTTCACCAGCACAGCGGTGGCCAGCAACGCCGCCGTCCACATCTTCCTGCCAGAGCCCACGGCTCTACCTCCTGGGGGTGCAGGACCGGCTTCGGCCCTGAGGGGGTCACTCCACAGACCGGAGTCAAAGAATCACGCAAGACTACCGGGGCCGGTGAGTTCGCCGGAACCTGTTGAGGCTGGGGAGCCGTCGTGGCCGCCGCTCGTCTCGCGGCTACCAGGTCCGGTCGCCGGCGCGGACCGGCATCTCGTTGACGGCGACCCGCCGCTCCCGCGTGACGATGTAGCTGATCCCGTCCGCGACGTCCTCCGGCCGCAGCGCCTCGATCCCGTCGATCTGCCGGCGGGCCGCGTCCCGGGTGGCGTCGCTGAGGTGGTTCACCAGCTCGGTGTCCACGGTGCTTTCTGTGGGCCACCGGCCGCATGGCCCTCCCCGATCGCCCACGGCTCCCCGAGTGGCGCTGGTACGGCACAGAGGACGGATGACCCCGGCGGCCCAAGAAAAGAGCACTGGATAATCACCTGTTTTTATTATTTCCATCTTTTTCTCCAGGCCGATCCCGGCGTGAGTTATCGCGCCATGGAGTGGGTACCTCACGCTCGCACCATCATGGGGATGTGGCAATAAGTCCGATTCTTCCGAATCAGACCCATAGGGGGAAAAGATGATTCAGCACCGAAGCACCAAGAGCGCGCTGGCCTTTGCTCTGGCAGCGGCGGCGGTCAGTGGATTCGCGACTCTTACATTTCCGGCGTCGGCGGACGTCACGGCCGTCACCGGCGTTCACGAGATGGCGGACAACAAGGCGACGGCCGTGAGCAATCGCGCCACCGATCCGAGGTCGGACGACAAGACGACCCGCGCGGTCGACACGGCCTTCCAGGGCGACCCGGACGACCCCAAGAGGCCGCCGACCAAGTTCATCGGGATCATCCGCGACAGCAGGATCGCGGTCAGGGATCCGCGGACGACGCCCCAGTGGCATGACCTGACCGTGCTCCTGCCGCACAACTTCGGCCGCCTGGCCGACATCTCCCTGGCCGCGCCCGATGAAGGCGTCACCGTGCACATCACCGTACTGAACGAACGCGGCAAGGTGGCCCAGAGCAGGTGCACGGTCTTCCCGACCCCAGGCTCGAGAACGGCGCCACAGTGGCCTGGGAACTGCACCGAATTCATCGACCTCACCCACATGTGAGTCGTCCGATCCGTCGATGAATGAATGCCGTGCCCGGGGACTTTTCGGGCACGGCATTCTTGGCTCATTTCGGGCGAATTATGCGGAGAAAAACGCCATGGCGTCGCTCTATGCGTGAGCAGGCGGAAAACACCGCAGGCAATGCCAAATCGTCATTACGGCAGCGACGACCCGCTCCCGCTCAGGGCCCGCTCGCCTCAGTCGTCCTCCTCGTCCCAGTCGTCCTCCTCGTCGTCCCAGAGGTCGCTGGGCGGGAGCGGGTGTTCGTCGTCGATGAGGGAGTCGTCCACCGAGCGGCGCCAGGCGCGACTCTCGTCCGGGTCGGCCCAGTCGTCCTCGGTGATCCTCGGGATGGGGATGGTGGCCCGCTGGTGGTCGACCATCCACGAGTTGCGGAAGAAGTCGAACGTGAGGTGGTAGCAGCCGTCGGACTCGGCGTACAGGATGGGCGGGACGAGGAACTGCACCACGCCGACCTTGGCCGCGACGACCACGTAGTCCTCGGGGATGGATTCGTCGTTCCAGCAGGCGGCGAAGTTCACCGGCTTGAGCGCGCCCTTGCCGAGCACGTGGATGAGGTTGTCCTGGATGACGAACCGGTCCGGGTCGAGGGCCACGTCCTCGCCGAGCATGAGGATCGGCGCGGGCAGGATGTGCGCCTTGGCGAAGGACTGCGCGTCGGTGTAGAGATCGATGATCTCGTCGTGGCGGGTGGGGTCGTAGCGTCCGGAGGAGTGGAACGGGCAGCAGATCTCGCCGTTGGGCCGCTCCGGCTCGGGGAAGAACGCGGACTTGTCCACCCGGGTCATGACGGACCCGCTCCGCCTGGCCCGCAGGAACTCCGGGATCCAACCGGCGTCGTCGGACTCGATCACCTCCGTCCGGCAGAGCGCCCGGAACGCCGTGTCGCCGATCTTGCAGTTGAAGTAGTCGAGCAGGGTGAGCGCGGCGCACTCCGCCAGCGACAACCCGTCGGTCTTGGCGAACCAGAAGTCGTAGCCGTTGGCCACGAAGCGCACCCCGCGGAACTCCTTGTGCACGAAGGTCTCGCGGGCGGGGCCGTTCCCCCAGCCGTTCCAGTGGGCGGCCGCCACGTGGTTGTAGTAGGCGTCGGCGTGCCGGGCCAGCTCCGGCGCGAACACGCTCTCACCCGTCAGGTAGCACGCCTTGCTGAACAGCTCGCCGATCTCCGGCGCCTCGGTGACCTCGTCGGCGGTGAAGATGAGTTCGGTACGCAGGAACACCTTGCGGCCGTCGCGGTAGGGGGCGCCCTCGTGCTCGTACCGCTGATCGAAGATCACACACGTGAACTCGCCGATCTCGCCGAGCGCGGCGCCGCCGACCAGGTCCAGCGCCGGCGACCCCGTGCCGCCGGTCAGGTACAGCAGCACCGTGTACCGGGAGATGTGCCGCCGCGCCGCGTCGAAGTACGGGGTGTCCCGATGCCGGTGGAAGTTGGCGTCACCGGGCTCGAATCGGTTGCACCGGAACACCGGGTTCACATGCGAGAACCCCTCCGCCGCAGCCGGCGGCAACGCGTCGGCCACCGCCGCGCTCAACGCCTCGGCCAGCAGCGCCGAGTGGAAGATGAACCGCTCACCGCCCCGGGACACGGCGTTCAGCGGCGGCACGTACAGCTTCAGCTCGTCGAGCTGCGCCAGCCGGGCCCGGGTCTCCGCCGGCAACCGCAGCGAGAACGAGAACACCCCTTCCGCGTGCTCCGTCCGCCCGGCCAGCTCCGCCTCCAGCGGCACGTTCTCGAAGAGGCGGTCCAGCGGGACGATGTTCTCGAACGTGCGGAACGACAACTCGTGCGGATCGACGAACACCGCCGCCAGGTACGGCGCGTCCGCGCTGGGCCGGGCGAACAGATCGCGCACCGGCTCGTCGATCCGTTCGGCGTCGATGAACCGCACCGCCTTGAACCGCGCCGACGGATGCCAGGAAATGTCCAGTCCGTCCACTGTCGCGGCCGGCTCGGCGTCGGTCGCGTCCACCTCCGCCCGATAGCGGGCGGCCTCCTCGGCGGGCACGTCCCCGGCCGACAGGACGAAGAACCGATCCCGAAGTTCGATGCTCACACGCACCTCCACAAGCTGCGCAGCCCCGGCGGAAGATTCTCGGCGTGCGCCAGTGTCCGCACGCCGTCCTGGCCCACATCGGAGTCGTACAGCCACAGCCGTTCGAGGGACCCGGCGAACGGGGCGGCGAGCAGGGCCTCCGCGCCCGCCGAGCCGATCCTGTTGTACCTCAGGTCGAGCTCGGTCAGCCGCGCGAACCGATGCAGGGAACGCACGCCCTCGGCGGTCACCCGGTTGCGCTGCAGGCACAGGCGGCGCAGTCCGCCCAGGTACGGGGACGCTGCCAGGGCCGCCAGACCGGCGTCGCCGATCCGGCAGTACCGCAGCTCCAGCGCCCGCAACCGGTCCGCGCGGAGCGAGGCGGCGAGGAGTCCGGCGCCGTCGGGGCCGAGGTCCAGATAGGAGAGGTCGAGCACGGAGAGCCGTCCGGCATCCAGCCCGTCGAGGAGCTTCATGTCCAGCCGCCCAGGGGGCAGCTCGGCGTCCTCCTCCTCGTCGTCGTCCCAGTCCTCGTCATCGTCGTCCCAGTCCTCGTCGGTCGTGGCGCGCGACGAGATGCGCAGTGTGGTGACGAACCGGTCGCGCAGCACCTGCTCCACGACCTCGCGGACGTCGTCCGACCACTGGACGGCCACCTCCGTGGCGAAGCCGTACCGGCGGGAGAGCACAAGCGCGGTCGCCGGCAACCCGTCGTCCCATCCGCCCTCGTGCGCCGCGACGAGGTCGGCGATCTCGCGCTCCATGGCCGGGCGGTCGGCGGGGCGGGTGCGTGCCAGGCGCTGTTCGAGCCGGATCAGCGTGCCCCTGGCGTCGCCCTGCTCCAGCAGCCGGTCGCTGTAGGCCTGCCACGCGGCGAGGCCGTCGGGATGAGGCCGTAACGCGTCTTCGACGGCGGTCTCTTGCATTTGTACGAATGTACGGAGATCGGCAGCAGTGTCAAGCCGTGGTGTCAGGGCGACGCACGGCGTCGGCGAACGGCCGGAAATTGTCGTGACGGGCGGGTAGTGTGCTGCGCCTGGTCATGATCACCGGCGTGGACGGTCCGCGCGGCACGGTGTTCATCGCGGCGTCCCCAGGCTGAGCCGGAGGCCGCCTCAGCTGGAGGTCTCCACTGTGAATCCACCGGGTCCGCCCCGTTCGGCAGCCGAAGATCGGCAGGCGGCGCGCACGCCCCGGCACGGCACCGCCGCCGAGAGGCGCGCGTGGGAGTCCGCCGCCCGTGCGTGCTACCGGGAGATCGGGGTCCCGTTCCCGGAACGGGTCGGGTGGGTGCCCTCACCGCTCGTCGGCGCGTTCGCCGCGCCCATCGCCGCCTGCCTGGGCGCCGGCCACCGCAACACCCGCGTCCTGGACTCCGTCTACCGCGCGGTGGACGACACCGCCGGCCAGGCCGTCGGCCACGCGGTGCGCGCCGCGGTCCGGGCCGCGGCCGACGGCGCGGTCAGGGACCCGGTGCACGGCGCGGCGGCCGCCGCCCTGCACGCCGAGATCGACGCGACGATGAAGTCCGCGAAGGCCGCGGCGGTGCGGGACACCGCGCACGTCCCGCCGGCCCGCGAGACGAGCCGGAGCGTGCCCGCCGGCGTGCTGGCCACGGTCGCCGAGGCGTCGGACGCGGCCGTACGGGCGGCGGTGGACGCGGCGGTGGGCGGGCCGCGGCAGGACACGATCCGCGGCGAGGTGCGCCGGCTGTGGCGGGCCTACCTGTCGGGCCAGCGGTCCGACACCTGGCTGACCCTCGTCGACTGCTTCGGCCAGGAAACGGTCCCGCCGGCCGGCTTCGGGCCGGACGCGGTCCCGCCGGCCGGCTTCGGGCCGGACGCGGTCCCGCCGGCCGGCTTCGGGCCGGACGTGGCCCCGCCGGTCGATGAGGACCCGTCGTGGGCGGACGTCGCGGAGCGGGCCGCGGCGGCGCGATTCGCGCCCGCCGGCTGGTGGTGGTGGCCCTTCCGGGACTTCGTCATGCTCTGCCCGCGCCCCGCCGAGCTGCACCTCGAGCAGGTCGGCGACGACGACTCGG
Source organism: Nonomuraea sp. NPDC005650 (assembly GCF_040605375.1). Lineage (NCBI taxonomy): Bacteria > Bacillati > Actinomycetota > Actinomycetes > Streptosporangiales > Streptosporangiaceae > Nonomuraea > Nonomuraea sp. NPDC005650. The sequence goes on along the minus strand of NZ_JBEXCR010000045.1, from coordinate 109,908 downwards.
GCACGTACCGGCCACACCGCGCCGACGGCCCCGCGGCCGGCTGGGACGACGGGTTCGGGCTGTACTTCTGGCACGGCACCCACGTCACCCGAGCCGTCATCGACGACACCCTCACCGCCGACGAGATCCTCCGCGAGACCAACGCCGAGATCCGCCGCTGCGCCATCGAACGCCGCGGCTGGGACCGCTTCATCGCCGAGGCCGGCCTGGCCCAGGTCGGCACCGCCGTGCCCGACCCCGGCAACCCCGGCCAGACCCTCACCCTGCACGACGTCCCAGAAGGCGTCTACACCACGCACGTGCGGGTCCTGCTGTGCACCAACGGCACCGTCGAACGGGACGGCACCCGCCGCCGCTTCGGCCTCACCGTCCCCGCCGACTGCACCGACCCCCTGCAGGCCGCCGCCTGGACCTACGGCCTCACCCCGGCCCAGTACGCCACGGCACAACGACGATCCTGACCCCCCGCCCCACCCCGGCAGAAGGAGCACGAGCAGATGCCCACCATCGGACAGGCCATCGCCACCTTCGGCGTCACCGTCGACGAGCACCTCGACCGGCAGGCCGAGATCCCCATCCTGGCCGGCCTGCAGTTCCAGGGCGACGTCGCCGTCGTACCGGTCAACCGCGATCCGGCCCGCACCCCCGTCCCCGAGGAGGGCGTCCCGATCGTCCGCGGCCAGGCCCAGGCCAACACCCACCTCCTGCTCGCCGCCGGGAAGGCGTTCTTCGCCCCGGAGCGGTTCGGCGGCGGATTGGTGCTCGGCGTGCTGACGGTCGCGCAGGACGCGGTCGCCTACCTCGCGCACCCCGAACACGCCTTCACCGGCATCGCACCGGGCACCTACGAGCTGCGACGCCAGCGGGAGCAGGCCGACGGGACCCGCCTCGTCGCCGATTGAGCGAGCGCGCCCGGGGCCGGTCACCCCTGACTGCCGCCGGCCCCTCTTGCGGACCGGCCTCGCCCGCGGCCATGCTCGATTTCCAGGAGGAGCCGATCTAGGGGGCACGGTGCACGCGAACGATCCGGGCGTCTCCCGCCGGAGCGGGCCATGACGGTGACGGCGATGCCCTCGGCCCGGCGCAAGGAGTCGGTCTCCGGGCGGTTACGCACGCTGGCGGGCCTGTCCCTGGGAACGCTGGTGCTGCTGCTGGCCGCGATTCTGGCCGGCGCGGGCAGTACGGGCTCGGGCCTGCGTACCATCGGGCACGACGCCGGGCCGCAGGTGCTGGCCACCACGGGCCTGTATCGGCAGATGTCGGAGATGGATGCGCTGGTGGCCGAGGCCCTGCTGCTGGGCAGGGAGTACGGCCCGCAGCAGCAGGCCGACCTGACCAGCTACGACCAGCGGCGGCTGGAGATCTCCGAGAGCCTGCTCAAGGCGTACCGGCTGGCCCTGGACGACCCGACCGAGCAGCGCACGGTCGAGTCGCTGATCGAGGGGCTGGGCCGCTACGAACGGCTGGCGACGCAGGCGCGGCTGCTGGACGTGCAGTCCGAGCACACCGCGGGACAGCCGCCCGACCACGTGGTCGAGGCCTACCAGCGGGCCACCGACCTCATGCACCGCGAACTGCTCCCGCAGGCGTACAACCTGACCCTGGAGACCGGGACGATCGTCCGGCGCGCGCACGCCGCCGAGCGCTCGACCACCTCGCTGGCCCGTGCCGCGGTCGTCGTCACCGGGCTGCTCGCGCTGGTCTGCCTGCTGATCCTGCAGGCTTACCTGACCCGCAGGTTCCGCCGGGTGTTCGCGCCGGCCCTGATGGTCGCCACCATGCTCACCGCGGCCGGGCTGGTGACCGGCACGGCCCTGCTCAACCAGCAGGGCGAGGCGCTGGAGCAGGCCAAGGGCCACGGGTTCGACTCGGTGCTCACGCTGACCAGAGCACGGGCGATCAGCAAGACCATGCACGGAGACCAGAGCCGCTACCTGCTCGACCGCTTCCGCAAGGACACCTACGAGCACACGTTCCTGGACAAGTCCCGCACGATCGTGGCCGTCGAGTCCACCAGCCTGCCCGACTACCAGGGCAAGCTGAACGCGAACTTCCAGGGCCTGCTCGGCGGCCTGACGGGCGAGGACCGGAGCCGGGTCTTCGCCGCCTACCAGCGGTTCCAGCAGGCCGACGCGCGGATGCGGACCATGCCGGCCGAGGCGGCGATCAAGTTCTGGGACGGCGAGCTGACCCAGGCCTACGAACGCTACGACAAGGTGCTGGAGGAGCTCGTCCGGCGCTACGAGTCCGACTTCGAACGCGCCATCGACAACGGCGACGGGGCCCTGGAGACACTGTGGCGGTGGATCCCCGCCGGGCTGACCGCCGGCGCCCTGCTCATCCTCGTCGGCATCTGGCCACGGCTCAGGGAGTACCGGTGAGAAGACTGCTGATCTGCCTGGTCCTGCTGCTCACGTCCTGCGGCGCCGCGCGGCCGGAATCCCTCGTGGACAAGGACGAGCTGATCGTCGCGATCCGCTCCGACGTGCCGCTGATCAGTTTCAAGGGGCAGGGCGGCGTGTACTACGGGTTCAACATCGACGTGGCCAAGGACCTCGTCGCCCGGCTGGGCAAGCAGATCCGCTGGCTGGAGATCAAGGCCGGCGACCAGCTCACCGTGCTCACGGACGGGCGTGCCGACCTGGTGTTCGCCCACATGTCGGTCACCCCGGAGCGGAAGAAGGTGATCGACTTCGCCGGGCCGTACCACGTCGACTTCCAGGACATCGCGGTGCGGCCGGCCGACAAGGGCGTCATCCGTGACGTCCGCGACCTGGCGGGCCGCAAGATCTGCTGGGTGCGCGGCACGAACATCGCCCAGCGGATCATCGACGAGCGCCAGGTCAAGGCGATCGCCGTGCCCGCACCCGACTACAACGTCTGCCTGGAGATGATCAAGGACGGCAGGATCGACGCCATCTCCACCAACAGCCAGATCCTGGCGGGGCTGCTCACCAAGCCGGGCGTCGACCTGCACCTGGTCGGCGCGACCTTCAACGAGCAACGCACGGCGATCGGCATCCGCAAGGGCGACGTCGACGGCTGCGAGGAGCTCAACCGGGCCATCACCCAGATGTACCAGGACGGCACGGCAAACATGTTGCTGGACAAATGGTTCGGCAAGTCGGGCATCGACCTGTCGGTGGTCGCGGTCCCGCAGTTCGAGGGCTGTTCCTAGGTGGGCGGCCTGGCGATCTCCGCGCTGAACCGGCCGACGAGCGACTGCTTGGCGCGCCCGGCGACCTCCACGTCGTAGGAGACCAGCTTGACCGTCGTCAGGTCGACGGCCTTGGAGTTCGCGGGCACGTGGGTGTTGGTGGGCAGGGCGTAGAACTTCACCAGCGGCCCCAGCCGCTGGGACGCGCCGCTCAGCGCCCAGTCGACGTACTTGCGCGCGCTCTCGGGGTTGTGTGCCCCGGCCAGCACCGCCAGGCCGCCGAGCTCGTAACCGGTGCCTTCCTGCGGGAAGGTCACCTGCAGGTTCGGATAGCCCTGCTCCTGGGCGGCGACGCAGTCATGGGAGAAGACGACGCCGACCGCCGCCTCCCCCTTGGCCGCCTGTACGGCGGCCGCGGCGCCGGCGGCGTTGTATCTCAGCACGTTCGGGTGGAGGCTGCGCATGTAGCCGAGCGCGGCGTCCTGATTTCGGCCGTTGAGCTCCATCTGCGTCCACAGGCCGGCGTAGGCGGTTCCGGAGGTGGCCGGATGGGCGATGGCGACGCCGCCGCGCAGGCGCTCGTCCAGGAGTTCCCGCCAGGAGCGGATCGGCTTCATGCCCCGCTTGGCCAGCTCCTTGGTGTTGTTGCAGAAGGCCAGCACGCTGACGTAGACGCCGCTCCAGGCGTTCTCCTTGTCGGCCCACCCCTGCCGGATTTCCCCGGATTTTTCGGATTTGTACGGCGCCAACAGCCCCTGGCTCTTGGCCGCCACGTAGGAGGCGGCCTCACCGCCATGCCAGACGTCGAACTCCTGCCGCGCCCTGGCCGCCTTGATCCGATCCAGCGCCTCGCCACTCGACAGCCGCACGAAGTCGGCCTCCACGCCGGTGGCATCGGAGAACCTTTTCACCATCATCGCGCACCACTGCTCGCTCGAGCTGCAGGCAACCGTGATCTTGTCCCGTCTCGGCGTCGAACAGCCCGCGGCCATCAGGACTGCTACCAGTGCGATGGCTAACGGCTTCATTGCTCTCCCAATGCTCCGCCGACGTCCGCCCGTGTGCCGCTCCCATTCGACACTGATCTCCGCCCGGCCGTCTACGGGCGGGCACGCACAAAGCCATGACGACCGTGGCCGGGTTCCCGGTCTCGTACGAGCCGTTCGAGGACAACGTCACGAAGACCGCCGCGCCCTGCCCTGCCACCAGGACAGGGCAGGTACTCCTCAGCCCTCGGGCCGGTGGGCGGTGATGGCCTGTTCTTCGGCGACCGGATCGAGGAATTCACTCCATACCGGGACGTCGTCCCCCCGTTCCCAAGGATCGGCGTCGGCATCGCGCGGGTGGAAGTCGTTGGTGATGTATTCCGCGAGGTCTCTGCCGTAGCTGATGATGTCCGTTCCCCATACCGACAGCACCTGCCTGCCGTACGTGCCGCGTCCGCCGGGCAGGAAGCGGTGCGCGTACAGCGGGATCAGCTTCGGCGCCCTCGCCAGTTCGTGCCCCGCGACCCGGAGCGCCTCCGCCCTGTCTTCGGGCCGGGCTCCCCATGACCTCAGCCAGGCGCCGCGTTCCACGTCGTGCAGAACCTGGCGTACGGGCCACTCCACATGGAGGCGAAGCTCCTCCTCGTCGCCGTCGCGCCAGTCCGGCCAGGGCCGCTCCCAGGTGGCGCCCTCCTCCGGCCGGGCGGAGTTGATGGGGAGCCCTTCGGCGAGGAAAGCGCGGTGATCGTCGGCGAACTCGATGTCGTAGTCCGCCTCGATCCAGGCGAACTCCCTGTCGGTCAGTCCCGGCCTGATCTCGCAGGCCCTGGAGGCCGCCAGGCGCCGAGCGGCCTCACGCCCGAGCCGGACCGCAGCTGGATGCAGCATGCCAGCCACCTTAGCGAGCCATGATCTCGGGCTGCGGCGCCGCCGGACGCGCGGCTCGGGCGCCGTGCACCGCGGCTGCCTGTACGTCGGGCTGAGCGTCCCGGCTGTCGACGATGCTAGGGTCCGGACATGCGGCACGAGCGATCAACGGGGCCGAGCGGCTTCAGGTAGTCCGCCAGGAGATACCTGGCGGTGCTACCAGGGAGCCTCATGTCCCGCACTGCCCATCACATCGACCGCCCGATTCGCGACGGAGGCGACCGGTACGGAAAGCCGTGGCGATCGGTGACGATAGTCGATCTGCGTTACAGCGCCGCATGCCTGCGCGAGGCGGAACGAGCCGGTCATCGGGCGCGCCCGGCCTCCGTCCGCCACAGGGCCGACGTCTACTCCTGGGCCAGAGCCGATCTTCGAGACCGGTGGGTGGCGCAATGGGCCAGGAACGAGGAGCGGCAAGCGCGCCGGCGCCTGCGTCTCCGGCTCGAAGCGATCCGCCGGACGGCCAACGCCGCCGAGCCGGTCGATGATCTCGAAGTCCACCCGGCGCGTCACCGCCGTAATGCCCTCTGGCTGTACTGATCGGGGAAGCCGGTACGGGCTACCACGAGCCGGATCAGTCCAGCGCCTGGAAGCTGCCGATGTTGCCGTATCTGGTCTCGCCGGGGCTGACCGGGTCGAAGACCCTGGTCCGGCAGTTGAAGTCCTGGAAGACCAGGACCGTGCCCTCGGTCCGGTTCACCAGGGCAGTGTCGTCGCCGAAGCCCTGATGGCAGTCATAGGGCTGCGGGTCGACGACCGTCGCCACCTGACCGTCGGGTCCGTACAGGCGCACGACCCCTGGCGCGGCGGAGGCCGGGCCGGCGCAGGTGAGCACGAGCACGCCGGAGGCGGCGATGGCCAGGAGGGCGGGAACGCGTCGCATTGGATGTCCTTCCGTGGAGCTGACCTGGATATATCGCATTCTGTAGTTGGTTGACTACGGAATGGAACGGTCGCCACGGGTACATCGATGTTTCCTGGCCCACGACACATGCCCGCCTCACGCCGTCCCGGCGGCCCCGTCGGGGCCGCCGGGACGGCTCGGTCAGCCGGCCCCCGCGTTCTCCTTCTTGTGGGTGTACCAGGTGACGACCCAGAGGATCAGACCGAGCGCGAGCAGCACGCCCGCGATCTCGTACTGGCCGGAGGGACGTCCCGAGGACCACGGCAGGACCAGGTACAGGCACGTGACCGTGCCCACCACGGGCAGGACGCGTCCGGCGCGGAAGTGCTCGGTCTCCGCCCTTTCCCTGCGCAGGACCAGAACGGACACGTTGACCAGCGCGAAGACCGCCAGCAGGAGCAGCGACGTCGTCCCGCCCAGCAGCGACACGACCGGGCTGTCGGGGCTCAGCGAGACGTACGTGATCAGCCCGAGCGCGATCACGGTGGTGAACACGATCGCCGCCTGCGGCGTGCGCCGCCCCGGGTGAACCTTGGCCAGGAAGGGCGGCAGCACGCCCTGCTTGCCCATGCCGTACAGCAGCCGGCTGGCCATCAGCATGTTGATCAACGCGGAGTTCGCCACGGCGAACATCGAGATGAACGGCAGCAGATCGGCGATCGGGAAGCCGGGGGCCGCGGTCTGCACCACCGTCGCGAGCGGGGTCTCGCTCTCGGAGAGCTGCCCGACGGGGACGACGGCGACGGCGCAGATGGACACGAGCACGTAGATCAACCCGGTGATCCCGAGCCCGGTGAACATCATGCGAGGGAAGATCCGGGCCGGATTCTTGGTCTCCTCCGCCATGTTGACCGAGTCCTCGAACCCGACCATGGCGAAGAAGGCCAGCGACGTCGCCGTGCTGACCGCCAGGAACACGCTCTTGTCGGAGGCGGTCTCGAAGGTGACGACGCGGGAGAAGTCGGCGTTCCCGCCGAGGATGAAGTACAGGCTGACCAGGATGACGATCAGCAGGCCCGAGAGCTCGACCGCGGTGAGCACCACGTTGATCTTGACGCTCTCGCCCACGCCGCGCAGATTGACGGCCAGCACCAGGAGCATGAACGCCAGCGCGATCAGCAGGATGACGCCGTTGCCGACGTCCAGACCGAAACCGGTGGCGAGGTTGGCGGCGAAGGCCCGGGAGGCCGCCGAGGCCGAGGTGATACCGGAGCACATCACCGCGAAGCACACCAGGAAGGTCAGGAGGTGTTTGCCGAAGGCCTTGTGCACGTAGAGTGCGGCTCCGGCGGCCTGTGGGTATTTGGTCACCAACTCCAGGTACGAGCACGCCGTGATCAGCGCGACCGCGAAGGCGATGGCGAACGGCAGCCAGGCGGCGCCGCCCACCTCACCGGCGATCTCGCCGGTCAGCGCGTAGATCCCGGTGCCGAGAATGTCGCCGATGATGAACAGCAGCAACAGGCCCGGGCCCATCACCTGCTTCAGACTCGGCTCGCCGCCGCCGCTGGTCTCCTCAGTTGGACTGGGGGGTCTCGTTTGGGACATGCGGTAGTCCTTCTCACTGCGAGCCGCAGGGAAACGGGTGAAGCCGATACATCCCACGTTGGGAGCCCAGGTCACCGCCGCGTGGCGGTATTCGGCCACTGGGGGAGCGCCGGCCGACATCAGCTTCGGCCCTCCTGCCGTCCAGGACGCATGGGGCAACGGCGCCGGCTACGCGCGGAAGCGGTCGGTGGCGTCGATCAGGCGGTGCCGGGTGCCGGGTTCGGAACCGCCGTGGCCCGCGTCCTCAACAAGGTGGAACTCGGCCTCGGGCCAGGCCTGGTGCAGGTCCCAGGCCTGGTCGGGCGGGGTCTTCATGTCGTAGCGGCCGTTGACGATCACGGTGGGGATGTGCCGGATGCGGTCGACGCCCGCCAGGAGGCCCTCTTTGGGGAGGAAGCCGCCGTTGCTGATGTAGTGGTGGGTGATGCGGGCGAAAAGGAGGATGGCGGCGTCGTCGAGTGGCGGTGGATCGACGGGCAGCAGGGTGTTGGCCGAGAACTCCCAGTCCATCCAGGCGCGGGCCGCCGGCAGGTGGACGGCAGGGTCGGCGTCGCCGATGCGGCGGCCGTACGCGGCGACCAGGTCGTATCGCTCGTCCGCCGGGATCGCGTCGCGGAACGCGGCCCACTCGGCGGGAAAGAGCCGGGCCGCGCCTGTGGAGGTGAACGTCCAGTCCTCGTCGGAGGGCCGGACGAGGTAGATGCCGCGTAGCACGAGCTCGGTGACGCGGTCGGGGTGGGCCTGGGCGTACGAGAGGGCGAGGGTGCTGCCCCAGCTCCCGCCGAAGACCAGCCAGCGGTCGACGGACAGGTGCTCGCGGAGCCGTTCCATGTCGGCGACCAGGTGCGAGGTGGTGTTGTGCCGCAACGACACCTCCGGGTCCGCGGCGCTCGGCCGGCTGGCACCGCAGTTGCGCTGGTCGAACAGCACGATCCGGTACGCGGCCGGGTCGAAGAACCGGCGGAAGGCCGGCAGGATGCCGCCGCCGGGCCCGCCGTGCAGGAAGACCACCGGCTTGCCGGCCGGGTTTCCGCAGGTCTCCCAGTAGATCTCGTTGCCGTCTCCGACATCGAGCAGACCGGAGTCGTACGGCTCGATCGGCGGGTAGAACTCCTTCAGTGCCATGCGATCAAGTAGACCACCGCAGACCGGACGATCGCGCACGGTCCCGAGCGCGGCGATCGGCTCGTTCTCCCGGATCCCGATTGTTCTCTATGCTGCCGTGATGATCCGCTCTCTGCTCTTACCCGGCACGCTGTCGGCGGCCCTGCTCCTGGCCACCGTCAGCGCCGCGCCCGCGGCCGCCCGGCCGCTCGGCGACCGCGACGTGAACGTGCCCGAGGTCGGCGTCGTGCTGCACGAACGAGACGGCGACCCGTGGCGGGTGACCGCCGTGAGCAAAGAGGTGTCACCGTCGCACCGCGCCGCCTACCTCCGTTCCGCTGACGGCATCTCCTTCAGGAAGAAGAAGGGGTACGACGAGCTGGTGCCCGCGCCGAAAGGCGGGAGGGTCGCGGGCGTGCCCTACTCCTCGCCCGGGGCGTTCGACTCTGTTGTCGTCTTCGACGACAAGGGCAAGGCGAAGCGCATCCGTACGGTACGCAAGCCGCTCAGCACCGCCTACCCCGCGTGGACGCGAGACGGCCGCAAGCTCGTCCTCAGCATCAGGAAGGACGGGATCACCACCGTCGGTTTCGTGATCGTCGACCCCGTCACCGGCACCTCGAAGGCCGTCACCGTCCGCGGCATCGACCAGGATGCGGCCTTCCAGTGGACTCCGGACGGCCGGTACCTGGCCGCCAACGCCTGGGACCAGGAGTGGAACGTCCGGGTGATCCGGCCGGACGGGCGTACGCATCGCACGCTGCGCAAGGTCGGCATCATGCACGGCGCGGACGCGTTCTCGCCCTCGGGCAAGCGTCTTCTCACGCTGTGCCTGTCGATGGAGGCGTCGAACTTCTGCGTCTGGGACTTCACGTCGGGCAAGCTGGTCAAGCGGGTCAACGACGAGTCGAGGGAGTGGACGATCGGGTGGTGGGACGACCGGCACCTGGCCACGGTGGTGCGCGACGAGGGCGAGGACGCCCGAGCGGTGGTGACGGACCTGAACGGGGACATCACGCGGGTGCTGGCGACGTTCTCCGCGAAGGCCGGCCGGGGGTGGGTGGACCTGGTCTACACACCCAGCCGCTGACTCGATGCGGCGGTGCTTCGGCCCGGCAGCCGCAGGGCCGCGGCGATCGGCGTAGGGGGCGCCGTCGGTGAAGGCGGGCTGCTGGGTGGTGGGCGACTCGGCGTAGGGGCCCGGGGGCGGGCGGTGAGATCGTCGTGGGCCGGACGGGTTCACGTCGCGGGCGAAGGTGCCGCGCCGGCGACCGTGCCGTTCAAGGGGAGAGCCCATGGAGTGACGATGGATACTTCAGGCCTCCCGCGCGCCGGTCTCCCGGAAATACTCGAATGACCGGCGAGTGTCTCGTGCGCGAGAATGCGGCCCATGTTTCAGGCGATACTGCGAACCGATCGCATCGAGCTTGTCCCGCTGTCCGACGAACACCTTGAACACGAGATCGAGCTCGACGCCGACCCCGAGGTCATGCGGTACCTCGGCAACGGTCGCGCTCGGAGCCGTGAGGAGGTCGAGGTTCTCCATCGGGGCAGGCTCGCGGTCGCGGGCCGTGTGGCGGGGCTGGGTTTCTGGGCCGGGTTCGTCGACGGGCAGTTCGTCGGCTGGTGGATCCTGGAGCCGCCGGAGCGGAGCGACCAAGGGCCGGTCGAGGGACAGGCCGAGCTCGGGTACCGGCTCCTGCGTCGCCGCTGGCGCCAGGGATTGGCCAGTGAGGGAGCCCGCGAGCTCGTTCGACACGGGTTCGAAGATCTCCGGCTGACCCGCGTCTTCGCCGAGACCATGGCGGTCAACACCGCCTCCCGCGCGACCATGACGGCACTCGGCATGGAGCACATCCGTACGTTCCACATGGAATGGGACGAGCCGCTCCCTGGCAGCGATCTTGGCGAGGTCGAGTACGCGATCACCCGGGAGCAGTGGCTCGCTCGGCGAGCGGCCCCCCTGCACCGACGGTAGGGCCATCACCGGTCGCGCAGGCCCCATGCGCAACTGTTCGGCGAGCCGTGCCGGAGTTGATCTCCGTGGCCCCGTTATGCGCCTTGCGGCTGGTTCTCGGCGGCCTTGTGGGCGGCCTGTTCGAGGCGTTCGAGGTAGTCCGTCCACCATGAGGCGTCGTCGGCGTTCGGCAGGGAGTCCTGGCTGTGGCGGCCGGCGGCGCCGTCGATCAGCTCGCGGACGATGTCGGCGTGCCCGGCGTGGCGGTTGGTCTCGGCGGTCACGTGGACGAGGATGCGGTGCAGGGTGACCGGGTTGCGGTCGGCCGGCCACCAGACGACGTGGCCGGTCGCGTCCAGGGGCAGTTCCTCGATCGTGGCGTCCGCGTGGGCCCAGGCGCGGTGGTAGAGGGCGATCATCTGCTCGCGGGACTCGTCCGGGGTGGCCCACATGTCGGCGTTCGGCTCGGCGTCGTCGTCGAGCCAGGGCAGCGGCTCGCCGGACGGGCGGCCGAAGGTCTCGCCGAAGTAGCCGAGCTCGACGCCGGCCAGGTGTTTGACCAGGCCGAGGAGGTTGGTGCCGGTCGGGGTGAACGGGCGGCGGACGTCGTACTCGGACAGGCCGTCGAGCTTCCACAGGAGGGACTCGCGGGCGGTCTTGAGGTAATGGTGGAGGTCCGCTTTCGGGTCCCGTTCGGTCATTTCGGCCATCGTGTCAGCGTAGGCCATTGTCGGTGCGGAGGGCGGTGAGGGCGGTGCGGAGCGAACCGCGCGGGGTCGGCCGCCAGTCGCCGGATCGCCTCATCGGCGGTGACCTCGATCCGCGGGTCGGCACCGGCCCACTGCTCGCCCCCGCGTACGTTCACGTCACCGGCCTGAGCCGCCGGCGCGGACACGACCTCCTCGGAGCCGCGTCCGCCCGCCGCGATCAGCGGCACGCTCCGGGCCGCCACCGCCCGACGCGCTGGGATCGATGCCGGTCGGCCGTTGAGTCAGACGACGCGAACGATGATCTTGCCGCGGACGCCGCCCGCCTCCAGGGCCCGATGCGCCTTCGCGATCTCGTCCAGGGGGAACACGGTGTCCACGACCGGGCGGAGGGCGCCGGTCTCCACGTACCGGGTGAGGTCGGCGAAGAGGCGGTGGGTGGGCCGGCCGCTGAAGAAGCGCACGCGCCGCGGCCCGTACACGGTGGAGGCGGCCACGTACGACAGGGACGAGGCGGCCCGGTTGACGTCGAAGGCGATTGCCACCATGCGGCCCGACGGGGTCAGCAGGCGCCGGTAGGCGGGGTGTTCGGTGCCGACGGTGTCCATGACCACGTCGAAACGCGGCAGATCCGCGGGCCGCGTGGTGGCGTAGTCGTACACCTCGTGGGCGCCGAGGTCGCGGACGAGGTCGAGGCTGCCCGCCCCGGCCAGGGCGGTGACGTGGGCACCGAGTGCCCTGCCGAGCTGCACCGCCGTGACGCCCACGCCACCGCTGCCGCCGCGTACGAGCAGCCGCTCGCCCGGCCGCAGTTTCGTCTTGTCGCGCAGGGCCGTGATCGCCGTCGTGCCCACCGGGAGTGCCGCGGCCTCTACCAGGTCGAGGCCCGCCGGGACGAGGGACAGGTAGCGGGGGCGGACGGTCAGGTATTCGGCGAGGCTGCCGAACGTGCGGCCCAGCACGCCCCACACCCGGTCGCCCACCCGGGGGCCGGGTTCGGCCGGGTCCGGGCCCAGGGCGACGACCTCGCCGGTGAAGTCGAGCCCCATGCGTTTGGGGAAGCCCCGCTGCGTCAGGTCCGTCACGAGCCGCACCTTGCCCGCCCGGCCGTGCAGCTCGCCGCCGTTCACGCTGGCGGCGTGCACGCGCACCAGCACCTCGCCGGGCCCGGGGACCGGCCTGGGCACCGTGCCCACATAGAGCACCTCTGGCGGCCCGTACCGGTCGAACAGGGCCGCGCGCATCTCGGTCGCATTCATCTCCACGTGAGAGACGCTAGCGGGCTAAACGGATGGACCCGTCCACTTACGCTAATGTGAGAAACATGCCTGCTCATCCCTCTCAGATGGAGCCCGCGCAGGCGCTGCGGGCCGACGCGCTGCACAATCGGGTACGCATCCTCGAGGCCGCGCGGGAGGCGTTCGCCACCCGCGGGCTCGACGTGCCCATGGCGGCCATCGCGCGTCGCGCGGGGGTCGGCGTGGCCACGCTCTACCGGCGCTTTCCGTCGCGGGAGTCGCTGATCACGGAGGTGTTCGGCGACGAACTGGCCACGTGCGCGTCGGTGGTGGACGAGGCGCTGGCCGATCCGGACCCGTGGCGCGGGTTCTGCTCGGCGATCGAGAAGGTGTGCGCGATGCAGGTCGCCGATCGGGGGTTCACGGAGGCGTTCCTGACGGCCTTCCCCGACGCGATGGACTACGAGCGCCTGCGGGTGCGGGCCGAGCAGGGCTTGGCCGAGGTGGTACGGCGGGCCAAGGCCGCGGGGCGGCTGCGGGCCGACTTCGACCTGGCCGACCTCATGCTGCTGCTCAAGGCCAACTGCGGCGTCGCCACCGGCACGAACCAGGACGCGGCGGCGGGGTCGCGGCGGCTGGTGGCGTACCTGCTGCAGTCCTTCCGGGCCGAGCACGCCGCGCCCCTGCCGCCCGCGCCGCCCTTCACGCTCGACTTCCCGCACGCCTCGACGGCGATGCGGTAACCGGGGCAGGAGGCGTACCCGGCAGGTACGCGGGTAGTCACGAAGGCTTATGAGCGACGTGGAGACCGGCACCATTACCACCAAAGTGCCCGCGCGCCTTGATCGGCTCCCCTGGTCCCGCTGGCACTGGATGATCGTCGTAGGGCTCGGCACCGTCTGGATACTCGACGGGCTCGAGGTCACCATCGTCGGCAACCTCTCCGGGCAGCTCGCCAAGCCGGGCAGCGGCCTGGAGATCACTCAGGCGCAGGTCGCGGGCCTGGCCGCGGCGCTCTACGTCGCGGGCGCCTGCGCGGGCGCGCTGTTCTTCGGCTGGCTGACCGACAGGTTCGGCAGGAAGAAACTCTTCCTCATCACGCTGGTCGTCTATCTGGCGGCGACCCTGATGACCGCGTTCTCCTTCCACGCGTGGTGGTTCTTCCTGTTCAGGTTCATGACGGGGTTCGGGATCGGCGGCGAGTACGCGGCCATCAACTCCGCCATCGACGAGCTCATCCCGAGTCACCACCGGGGGCGCATCGACATCATCATCAACGGCAGCTACTGGCTCGGCGCCGCCGGCGGCGCGCTGCTGACGGTGCCGCTGCTGAGCGACCTGCCGGTGAACATCGGCTGGCGCGTCGCGTTCGGCCTGGGCGTGGTGCTGGGCCTGGCGATCCTGCTGGTACGGCGGCACGTGCCGGAGAGCCCGCGCTGGCTGTTCATCCACGGCAGGGAGAAGGAGGCCGAGGAGATCGTCGGCGGCATCGAACGGCAGATCGGCGTGGACCTGCCGGAGCCGTCGGAGTCGATCACCGTGCGCCAGCGCAAGTCCATCGGATTCATCCGGATCGCCCACACCATGGTGGCGCTCTACCCCAAACGTACGATCCTCGGCCTGTCGCTCTTCATCGGCCAGGCGTTCCTCTACAACGCGATCACCTTCGGGTACGCGCAGATCCTGACCACCTTCTTCAAGATCGACACCAATACCGGCTACTACTTCGCCGTGATCGCGGTCGGGAACTTCCTCGGCCCGCTGCTGCTCGGCCGCCTCTTCGACACCGTGGGCAGGATCCCGATGATCTCGGCCACGTACATCGGGTCCGGGCTGCTCCTGCTGGGCACGGCGTGGCTGTTCGACCAGGGCATGCTGACCGCCGTCACGCTGACCGCGTGCTGGTCCGCCGTGCTCTTCGTCGCCTCGGCCGGGGCCAGTTCGGCGTACCTGACCGTCAGCGAGATCTTCCCCATGGAGACCAGGGCCATGGCCATCGCGTTCTTCTTCGCGATCGGCACGGCGGCCGGCGGCATCGCGGGGCCGCTCGTCTTCGCCTCGCTGGTCGCGACCGGGGTGCCCGGGGACACGGCGTTCGCGTTCGCCGTCGGCGGCGTCGTGATGATCGCGGCGGGGCTGGTCGAGCTGCTGTTCGGGGTCAAGGCCGAGCGCAAGAGCCTGGAGGCCATCGCGACGCCGCTCTCCGTGGAGACCTGATCGAGAGCCGCGGCGACCGGTCGTCGGTCACCTGCGGACAGGTCATGCGGGGCGACCCCAGCTCGTGATCCGTTCAGACCGTGTCTCCGGGTGGTGGCGGGGTGGGTTCGATCTCCGCCGGCGTGGTGGCGCTGCCGGTGATCGGGCGCAGCTGCGTGAGGGTGTAGTCGAGTTGCCTCGCCAGGCGGGGGATGGTCGCCGGCGGCAGATATGCCTCCGCGCCCGCGTCGAGCAGGCGCCGTACCGGTCCGTAGTAGTTGACCCCGAGCTCGTCGTCGTCGATTTCGGTGATGATGACGCGCGCCTTCGGGAACATCGACCGGAGGCTGGCGATCAACTGCGGGCTGACCGGCGGCGTCAGCAGCACGTCGGCCGTGGTCGGGGCGGCGTGCATGTCGAGCACGACGTAGTCCGGGCCGAGCTGGGTGGACAGCGACACCCGGGCCGACGCCGACAGCTTCATCGCGGTGGCGACGACCGTCACGTTGTCGTAGTCGATCGGAGGCTGCTCGTCGGCCTCCTCCTCCGGAGTGCCGGGATCGACGACGGTGCCGTGGAGTACGCGAAGGGTGCTGGAGATCGCCGCGATCGACTCGCCGCCCCGTGTGATGACCAGCTCCTCCCCGGGGTCGAGGGCGTCGATGAGCGCGATGACGTCCTCGGGAAGGCGGCTCACGTCGATCGACTGGGCGGCGGGCTTGGCGCGCTTGTCCGCCATCAGAGCCGGGACACCTTCCGCGCCTCGCGCGGCACCGGCCGGCGCGACTCGATGACGGCGGCAGACAGGGAGGATGCCATGGCGCGAAATTCTCCCACATCAGCCGGTGCCGGACCGTGAACCGGAATCAGCGCCCGCATGGTCAGCGTATCGGTGGGCTCCGGCACGTTCCGCCGCGCTACGCACGCCTCAACCTCAAGCCGGACCGGGCGGCGACCAGCAGTAGCCCTCAGCGATCTGCTGAATGATCACGCGCCATGGCGGTGCGCCGCAGCACCAGGCTGATCACGATCGTCACCGTCATCGACGCCGCCCCGGCCCAGGCCGCCGCGGTGTAGCCGGACTCGGCGGGGAAAGTCGCTCCCGGGCCGGTATGGGCGGCGAGCACCAGGCCGCCGAGCGCGCTGCCGAGGGAGTAACTCACGCTGCGTACGACCTGGTTGAAGCTCATCGCGCTGGAGGTCTCCTCTTGCGGCGTGGCGGCAAGGATCGCGGCCGGCATGGCGGCGGAGAAGGTGCCGACGCCGAGTCCGAGCAGCCCCATCACGGCGAACGCCATGAACAACTGGCCGCGGGCCAGCGCGAACACCACCAGCGCCACCAGCACCACGGCGCCCCCGACGGCAAGCACGGTGGCGGCCGCAAGCCGCCTGCGCAGCGACGGCGCCAGCTTGCCGCCCGCGAACCCCAGCGCCGAGAACGGCACGAGCACCAAGCCCGCGACGAAAACGTTCACGCCGAAGCCGTAGCCGGTCGCCGCGGGCGTCTGCACGTAACGGGTGACCAGCGTCAGCAGCAGGTACATGCCGACACCGCCGAGGAACATGGTCACGTTGGCACCGGCCACCGCGGGGTGCCGCAGCAGCGCCAGGTCCACCAGCGGGGTGTCACACCGGCGTTCGCGGCGTACCCACCCTGCCAGCAGCACGGCCGCGGCGGCCGGCAGTGAGCAGGCGAGCGCCGGGCTCTCGGTCCACAGGGCGGTCTGGCCGATCGCCAGCAGCAGGAGCAGGAGACCGGCACCCAGCAGCGTGGCCCCGAGCACGTCGACCGCCACCGTCCGGCCCGGTGGCGGCTGCGGCACCGCCCACCAGGCCGCCGCCAGCGCGACCGCGGTGATCAGCAGACCGAGCCCGTACGCCGCCCGCAGCCCGGAGACCTCCGTGAGGAGCCCGGCGAGCGGGTAGCCGACGCCGATGCCGGCAATGGACGCCACCGACAGCAACCCGATCGTCGCCCCCGAACGCCGCTCCGGCAGGTGGTCACGGGCGACGCCCATCATCAGCGCGGTCAGGCCCAGGCCGGCGCCCTGGGCCACCCGCCCCGCCAATAACCAGCCGAACGACGGCGGCACCACGGTCAGCAGGCTGCCGGCCACCACCGTGGCGAGGGTGGCGAGGATGACCTGGCGCCGACGCGGCCCGGTGCCCAGGCGCCCGAGGACCGGGGTGGCGATCGCGCCCACCAGCAGCGGGGCGGTGAGCGTCCACTGCGCCGCGGCCAGCGAGACGCCGAACTCGCCCGCCACCGCGGTGATCAGCGGCGCCCCGAGGCTGCCCACCACCGCGACGACCAGGGCGATGAAGATCAGCGCGGGCACCAGCGGACGGCCGGCGACCTTTGCCTGGGACTTTGGTGCGGTGTCGGTCATCGATTCGCCTCAGTCGTCAGTGCTCGAACAGCCCGATGCGGACGCGGGCGGTGGCTGGGCGGCCCGGTCTGCGTCGAAGGGTAGTCCTGTCCGTGGCGGCACCGGTGAGCGGGCGGGTGCGGGTAGGGCGGACTTCGGGATCGGCCGATGAGTTTGCCCGGCGGCGGAGGTCTGTCCAGGTACGGTGTCGGGGCGTCAGCCGCTCCGGCTCCGTCTCGTGCCGTGATGACCTGGTCAGGAGGACCTATGCGTGAGCTCAGAGTCGACATGTTCAGCACCCTCGACGGATACGGTGGCGGCGGGCCGAGATCGGCCCCGTACTGGGGCTACGGCGCGCCGGGGCTGTTCGAGTGGGTGCACGCGCAGCTCGACGAGGAACACGTCATGCTCATGGGCGCGACGACGTACCGGCAGATGTCCGAGATCGTCGCCACGGGCGACGACCCGACGTTCTCCCGGATGGCCGAGCTGCCCAAGATCGTGTTCTCCAAGACGCTCCAACCGCCACTCACCTGGGCGAACACCACGATCATCGACGAGCCGGTCGAAACGTCCGTGCCCGCGTTGAAGGCCGAGGCCGACGGGCTCCCGATGCGTACGATCGGCAGCCAGTCCCTCGTCCGCAGCCTCTTCCGGCTCGGCCTGGTCGACCGGCTCCGCGTCATGGTCTTCCCCATGATCCACGGAGCGGCCGGCGAGGAGCCCCTCTTCACCGAGCTCCCCGTCCTCGACCTGAACCTCACCGGCACCACCGCGATCGACGACCGTCTCGTGCTGCTCGACTACCGCGTGGGCGGCGACTAGCGGGTGGTGCTGTCGCCTCCCCCCGGGCCTTGCGGGGCAGCAGGGCCAGCAGCGCCACCAGGACGGCGGCGGCCGGGGCGCCCCAGAACAGGACGTCCGGGATGGCGGCGGTCGCCGCCGGGCCCGGGGCGCGGTCCTGGAGCTCCCGGGCCAGGAGGGTGCCGAAGACCGCCACGCCGAGCGAGAGACCCAGGCCGCGAACGGATACCGCTGCCGAGGTGGTGGCGGCCAGATCCGCGGGGGAGGCCGCGTTCTGCGCGACGACCACCAGGTTCTGCATGAGCAGCCCGAACCCGACGCCCAGCACCGCGATCTCCACGGCCAGCACGGCGTAGGGAACGCCGGGGGTGAGCCGGCCCAGCAGCGCGAATCCCAGCACCGCGATCGCCGCACCGGCGATCAGGTACGGCTTGAACCGGCCGCTCGCGCCGATGCGCGCGCCGGCGAGGGAGGAGACCGCCATGAACGTCAGCACGTACGGATTGAGCGCCAGGCCCGCCTGGGTGGCCCCCATGCCGTACGCGGCCTGGAGATAGGTGGGCAGGTAGACGATCGATCCGCCGAGCAGCGCGCCGAGCAGCGCGGTGGCGGGCAGCGCGACGCGCAGGGTGGGATCGGCGAACAGCCGCAGCGGCAGCAGCGGGTTGACCGCACGGCGTTCCCACCAGACGAACAGCGCCGCCAGCACCACCACCGCGCCGATCAGCGCCAGGATCACCCCGGACGTCCAGGCGTACGTCCGGCCACCCCACTCGGCCACCAGCAGCACGCTCACCGTCACACCCGCGATCAGCACGGCCCCGCCCAGGTCGACCTTGCCGTCCCCGCCGGGCTTGGGCAGCCGCAGCGCGTACGCGGTGAGGGCCGCCTTGCCGGGGTCGATCTTCCGGTCCCAGATCAACTCGATCAGCTCGGGCAGGAACCGGCGCACCGGGGCCGGGCCGCCGAGCAGGCTGACCTGGGCGAAGAAGAGCTCTGCGCCGCTGAGCGCGACGCCGTGGTTGACGCCCACGAAGCCGACGTGGCCGCCGGGGCGGGCGGCGCGGATGGCCTGCTGCATCGACTCCTGGGTGCCGACCGCCTCGACGACCGAGTGGGCGCCCATGCCGCCGGTCAGGTCCTTGACCCGGGCCACGCCGTCGTCCCCGCGCTCGGTGACGATGTCGGTGGCGCCGAACTCCAGCGCGAGCTTCTGCCGCGTCTCGTGCCTGCTCATGGCGATGATCCGCTCGGCGCCGAGCTGCTTGGCGGCCAGCACTGCCAGCAGGCCGACCGCGCCGTCGCCGACGACCGCGACCGTCTTGCCGGGGCCGGCCTGCGCGGCCACCGCGCCGAACCAGCCGGTGCCCAGCACGTCGGAGGCGGTCAGGAGGCTGGGGATCAGGTCCGCGTCGGGCATGCCAGGGGTGGCCACGAGCGTGCCGTCGGCGTGCGGGATCAGGGCTCGTTCCGCCTGGGTGGCGACCTCGTTCATGAACACACGGTGGACGCAGGAGGAGGGGTAGCCGGAGCGGCAGATCTCGCAGGTCCCGTCGGAGGCGACGAACGAGCCGACGACGAATTGGCCGGGCTTGACGTTCTTGACCTCGCTGCCGACCTCCTCGAGGATCCCGACGTACTCGTGCCCCATCGGCGTCGGCTGCTCGACGGAGTCCACCCCGCGGAAGGGCCACAGGTCCGAGCCGCAGACACAGGTCGCCGACAGCCGGATGACGGCATCCGTCGGCGCGGTGATCTTCGGGTCGGAGAGCTCCTCCACCCGGACGTCGCCCGGGGCGTGCAGCACCACACCACGCATATCGCTCACTCCTTCTCCGGCTCCTGGCCAGCTGGGCCGCCACCCTCGACCACACCACCAGCCCCACCTGACCCAGGAAGAACGCCGGTTCCGGTCTCCACCGCCGAGGACCAGGGAAGGGTCGGGGTCGGGGCGGCGCGGCAGGAACCGGCACCCGAGCGAAGACGAGCACCACGTCCGGGTCCGCCCTGGTGACCCGCGGCGGCACTGAGCCGCGGCATCAGGATGCCGCGGCCCTTCGTCGTCTCCGGCCGGTCAGGTCAGCCGAACGGCTGGTTGTCCAGCGTGTTCACCTTCACGGCAGTGATCTTCACCTGCTTCATCAGCACCTGCGGCGCTCCCGCCGGTTTGGTGCAGCCGAAGCTGAGCGGTCCCGTGCTGGGGTAGTTGTGCACGACGTTGAGGAAGATGCTGTGCCTGCTGTGCGGCGCCAGCGTCACCTCGGTGATGTCGCCGTCGGAGTTGGGGCCGGTCCCGATCGTGCAGAGGTAGCTGATCGCCGTGGCACCGGTGTTCTCGGCGTAGAGCTTCGCGGTGATCGTGTACGCGCCGGTCCCCAGGAGCCCGCCGAAACCGGGGCTGAGGGAGTTGGAATGGACGATCTCGTTGTCCCATCGGCTGATCACCTCCGGTGGCACCGCCTCGGCCGAGCTGACGTTCCCCGCCAGCAGCGCGCCCCCGGCCACGACGGCGGCGAGCGCGGACAGGCGCAGGCCGCGGCGGCGGTGTGATGGGGCGGTTGAGGGCATGGTCATGAGAGTTTCTCCTGGTGTGAGCCGTCTCCCTCGCGCGGGACGCGCGAAGGGCCGCACGCCGTCGCCGGTCGAGGCGGCGTTCACCGGCTCGCGTGCACCCCGGAAACGTAGCTCTCGCGGTTTCGGGAGACCGCGCAAAAATACCGGCGCCGGCGGTGCCGGTCGTCATCGCGTTTTCGTTCACCGGACGCGCGCCACACCTGCATGGCAGCGGGCTCTTGCTGAAACAGCAAACGGAATTCATGGGTTCCCGGGATCCCGCGCATGATTCTGACGTGCGCCGACGGGGGCGTGCTTCAGTTGAGGAGGGTTCATGTCACGGGCGACCGAGGTCACGGGAACACACCGCCTGGTGCCTTCACCTGCAGGCCGGATCCATCTGGTCGAGCAGGGTTCCGGGCCGCTCGTGCTGCTGGTGCACGGGTTCCCCGAGTCCTGGTACTCCTGGCGCCACCAGCTCCCGGCGCTGGCCGCCGCCGGATACCGGGCGGTGGCCCTGGACGTGCGCGGGTACGGCCGCTCGTCCAGGCCGGAGGCGGTGGCGGCGTACAGGATGCTGGAGCTGGTCGAGGACAACGTCGCGGTGGTGCGCGCCCTGGGCGAGGAGACGGCGATCATCGTCGGCCACGACTGGGGGGCGACCATCGCGGCCAACAGCGCGTTGGTCCGGCCTGACGTCTTCACGGCCGCCGGGCTGCTGAGCGTGCCCTACACCCCTCGCGGCGGGCCCCGGCCCAGCGAGATCTTCGCCCGGATGGGCGGCGAGGAGGAGTTCTACGTCAGCTACTTCCAGACGCCCGGCCGGGCCGAGGCCGAGATCGAGCCGGACGTCCGGGGCTGGCTGGCCGGCTTCTACGCGGCGCTGTCGGCCGACACCATGCCCGCCCCCGGCCTGCCCGATCCCCACTTCGTGGCCCGCGGCGGCAGGCTGCGCGACCGGTTCCCCGGCGGCCCGCCGCCGTCCTGGCTGAGCCGGGACGACCTGGACGTCTACGCCGCGGAGTTCGAGCGGACGGGCCTGAGCGGCGCCCTCAACCGCTACCGGAACATGGACCGGGACTGGGAGGACCTCGCCCCTTGGGACGCGGCCCCCGTCGTCCAGCCGTCCCTGTTCATCGGCGGCGCCCAGGACGCCTCCACCACCTGGCTGGCCGACGCGATCGACGCCTACCCCGACACCCTGCCGGGCCTGGTCTCCTCCCACCTCCTCGACGGGTGCGGCCACTGGATCCAGCAGGAACGCCCCCACGAGGTCAACCGGCTCCTGACCCGCTGGCTCGCCGCCCTGCCGACTCACCCAACCCCTGGGGGAGGGTGAGGGTCAGGACGGCTCCGCCGTGGGGGCCGGCGGCGGCGGTGAGGGTGCCGCCGTGCAGGCGCGCGTTCTCGGCGGCGATGGCCAGGCCCAGGCCGCTGCCCTCGGTGCGGGTACGTGCGGCGTCGCCTTTGGTGAACCGGTCGAAGACGTGGGGGAGAAGGTCGGCGGGGATGCCGGGCCCGTCGTCGGAGACCGTGACGACGATCTGGCCGGCACCGGCCTGGACCCGGATGAGCACCGACCCCGCCGGGCCGCCGTGCCGCAGCGCGTTGCCGACGAGGTTGGCGAGGATGACGTCGACGCGGCGCGGGTCGAGCAGGGCGCGCAGGCCCGGGGGGATGTCGGTCCGGACCCGGTCGTGCCAGTGCCGCAGTTCGAGCGTCTTGGCGATGAACTCGCCCAGGTCGACCTCGTCCAGATTCAGTACGGCGGCGCCCGCGTCGAAGCGGGACACCTCGATCAGGTCCTCCACCAGGCGGGTGAGCTTGCGGGTCTCGTCGGAGACCAGCTGCAGCGCCTCGGCGGTGAGCGGCGCGAGGCGGCCGGAGTCGGCGTCGGCGTCGAGGACCTCGGTCACGGCGGTCATGGCGGTCAGCGGCGTACGCAACTCGTGGGAGACGTCGGCGGCGAACCGGCGCGCCCGCGCTTCCATGTCGCGCAGCGTGGCCGCGTCGGCCTGGAGCGTGGCCGCCATGGTGTTGAAGGTGCGGCCGAGGTCGGCGAGCTCGTCGTCGCCGGTGACGCTCACGCGGGTGTCCAGGCCGCCCGCCGCCACCTGCTCGGCGGCCGTGCGCAGCCGCCGTACCGGTCGCAGCAGCCTGCGCGCGGCCAGCAGCGCCGGGACGATGGAGGCCAGGGCGACGGGGAGGGCCCCGGCGCGGGCGGCGGCGGCCAGGCTGTCCACGTCCTGCTGCTGGGAGGCCAGGGAGAGGGAGGCGTAGACGACGAGCGGCGGGGGGTCGTGCGGGTGCGCGGCGGCGGTGACGGGGAGGGCCACGGCCAGCCAGGGCGTCCGGGCGTGGTGGAAGCGCTGGGCCAGCGCGGTGCGCGCCGAGGCCGCCTGGTCGCGCAGCCGCGCGGGCAGCGGCGGCGCCTGCTTCCCGGCGGTGACGAGCGGGCCGCCGCGATAGGACAGGGCGGTGCGCCAGCCGCGCGTGCCCGCCGCCTGGTCCAGCTGCCGGGCCAGCTTGCGCAGGTCCGCCTCGGCGGGGTCGGCGGGCAGGTCGGGCGCGCGGGAGGCCAGATGGGCGCGCAGTTCCCGCAGCACGTCGGCCTGGGCGCGGTCCACGATCGCGGTGAGGCCCTGGCGGTAGGTGATCGTGGCGGCGGTCAGCGCGCTGATCACGGAGACCAGGAGGAACACCAGGACCAGCTGGGCCCGCAGGCCGCGCGCGAGGCGCGGCCGGATCACAGCGGCCCGAACCGGTAGCCGAAACCGCGCACGGTCTGGACGTAGCGGGGGTTGCGGGGATCGTCCTCGATCTTGGCCCGCAGCCGCATCACGCACGCGTCGACCAGGCGGTAGTCGCCGTGGAAGGTGTGCTCCCACACCTGTTCCAGGAGTTGCTGGCGGCTGAAGGTCTGTTCGGGCGCGACCGACAGGAACAGCAGCAGCTTCAGCTCCGTCGGCGCCAGCGCGACCTGCTCGCCGTGCTTGAGCACGCGCAGCGCGACCCGGTCGACGAACAGGTCGCCGTGGGTGGTGCGGGCCTGGTCGGAGGAGGCGGGCGGGGCGGTACGGCGCAGCACCGCGCGCATGCGGGCTTCGATGACCTCGCTGCTGGCCGGCTTGATCACATAGTCGTCCGCGCCGGCTTCCAGGCCCACGACGACGTCCACGTCGTCGTCGCGCGCGGACAGGATCACGATGGGCACCTGGCTGAAGGCGCGGATGCGGCGGCAGGTCTCCAGGCCGCTCATGCCGGGCAGCATCAGGTCGAGCAGCACGATGTCGGGCGCGCTCGCGACGAGTTCGGCCAGCCCGTCCTCGCCGGTCGAGACGAGCAGGGTCTCGTGGCCTCTGTGGCGCAGGCCGAGACTCACGCCGCGGCGTACGGCCGGGTCGTCTTCTATCAGCAGCACGCGGCTCACGAGGAGGCCCCCCGTTCTGTCAGCGGGGCGCGGGTCACGAGGAGGCCTCCCGCTCGGCCGGGACGGCCGATCCGCTCTCGTCGCACCTGACCGGCCAGGGCCGGCCTGCCAGGCCGGGCTCGAACACCTCGACGACAGGGTCGTCGCCCACGCCCGGGGCCTCCGCGGCCGTGCAGACCAGCTGGCTCACCGCCGCCGGGCGCAGGTCACGCACCAGCCACGGCAACTGCAGCCGCACGCGGCCTTGAACCGTCCTGGCCAGGACCGGCTGCGGCGCCGCGGGCAGTTGCGTGACCAGCCCCCGCGCCCGCTCGGCCGCCGTGGGGCCCTCGAGCAGCGCGTCCATGGCCTGCTGCAACCGGGCCCCCGCCGGTGCCGGCCGGGAGACCGGCCAGGTGCCCTGGGGCGTGACGAAGTACACCCGCAGCGAACTGCCGAGGCTCTCGGTCAGGCCGCCGTGTACCGGGTCACCGGCGGGCCGCACGTCGGTGTCACTGATCCCGCAACCCGCCAGCGTCGCCGCCGCGACCAGGACGGCCGCCAGGTGGCGTAAGACCCTCGGCATCTGTCCGCTCCCTTGTTTCCCGGCGGGATCCGTCCGGTGATGACTGGCTGAGCCTGCTCACGTCGACCGTGCCGGCGCCGGGCCGCGGCCGCGGTATCGCCGCCCACACCCCCGCCGCCAGCACCGCCGCGGCGGCCACCGCCGCCCATCCGCGCCGCCCGGTGGCCCAGCGGACGCGCAGCCGTACCGGATCTTCGACGGTGGCCTTCGAGATTATCGCAGCCGCCAGTGACAGCCCGGCCGCGACGACCGTCCAGCCCCAGCCCCAGTCCCAGCCCCAGCCGTCGAGCCCGGCCGGAGGCCGGGGCAGGAGCAGGTAGACCGGCCAGTGCCACAGGTACAGGCTGTAGGACAGCTCGCCCAGCCGGCGCGGTACGGCGCCGCCGATCACCCGGCCCGCCAGGCCGTCCGGTACGTGCGCCAGGAGCGCGATCAGCACGGCGCTGCCCAGGGAGTGCGCGAACATCCCGCCCTGGAACAGGCCGGGGGCTTTCTCCCCGCCGGTCAGCAGCCACGCGGCTGACAGCCCGCACAGCAGCAGGACGCAGCTCACGTCCACGGCGGTGCGCGACAGGCGGGTCACCGCGGCCCGGACGGGCGCCGTGGCCGCGGCGGCGCCGAGGAGCAGGGAGAAGGCCCGGGTGTCGGTGCCCTCGTAGGCGCGGGTGGTGTCCACGGCCGCCCCGAGCCTGATCATGAGCAGGAGCGAGCCGAGCGCACCGGCCACCGCGACGAGCGCCACCCGCCGGTGCCCGCCGGGCCCTCTCCCGGCCAGCGCCACGATCAAGGGCCAGGCCAGGTAGAACTGCCATTCGACGCCGATGCTCCACAGGTGGGCGAACAGGCGGGTGCCGGAGGCGTTCCAGTAGCCGACCTGCTCGCCGATGAAGTGCCAGTTCACGCTCTGGGCGGCCACCCACGGCGCGTCCTGGAGGGCGTACCGCAGCAGGTCCGGCCGGGCGAACGCCCAGGCCAGCAGCAGCGTTGCCGCGACCATGACGGTCAGCGCGGGCAGGAGGCGGCGAGCCCGGCGCTCCCAGAAGGCCGCCAGGCGGATCCGGCCGGACCTGCCGAGCTCCTCCAGCAGCAGGCCGGTGATCAGGAAGCCGGACAGCACGAAGAACAGATCGACGCCCAGGAACCCGCCGCGCAGATGCCCGGCGTGAAACAGCAGGACCGCGACGACGGCGAGCCCGCGCAGCCCGTCCAGCGCGCCGACATGCGCGCGGCGTGGGGCGGACGTCGTCGGCTCCATCAGCCGCAGCCGAGTTTGGCGAAGCGCTCGTCGCCGGTCCACGGCCCGGTGGCCCAGACGCCGGGGGCCGCCGGGGCGAACCCGGCCAGCTCGCCGAGCCGCTTGGCGAACCAGGTGGCGAAGGCCGCCGACCCCTGCTGGCAGGAGTGGATGCCGTCCTTGGCGCGCTGGGCCTGGGCGGCGGCGTAGTCGTCCCCCCACAGCTCAGAGGCGTCCAGGTAGCGAACGCCGGTGACCTTTGCGGCCATCGCGGGCGCGCTCTCGATCGCATCCTGGTGAGGCTTGAAGAACTCGTCGATCTTGAACGGCGGGGCGGACACCAGGACGAGCCGGGCACCGGCGTCCTTCGCCGTCCGGAAGAGCTTCTGGTAGGCCGCCAGCTGCTGGCGGGCGGTGCCCCAGTCGTAGGTGGTGATCTGGTAGGCGATCACGGTCGGCCGGAAGGAGGCGAGGTTCTCCTTCAACGTCTTCCAGGTGTCCCTGGCTCCCATGGCCGTCACCTCGTGGTCACCGGCGACGACGTTGCCGCCGCCGGCGGACGTGGCGTTCCTGAACGCGACGCCGCCGGCCGTCAACGCCGCCTCCAGCGCCGGGGCCTGCGCGCCCGCGATGGAGTCACCCATCCAGAGCACCCTGACGCCGGTCGCGGCCCGCTGGGTCGCCGTGGGCTGCCCCGCGCCGGAGGAGTCGGTGAACGCGCCGCAACCCGTGAGCGTGAGCCCGGCCGCGATGGCCAGGACCGCTGCGGTACGACGCGGGCGAGAGAGGTTCGTCGGTTGCATGGCCAGCAGCGAATCAGAGGAATTCGGAGCCCCGCCGGGTTGTCATCGTTTCATCACACGATGCGGGACCGGCCGTCACGAACGGGGGTCCGGCCCGGCCGCTTGGAGGTGGGTGAGGACCGCGAGGACGCGCCGGTTGCCGTCTTCGGGCTGGAGGCCGAGCTTGGCGAAGATGTTGCCGATGTGCCCGACGACCTTGGGGTCGATCACGATCCCGCCGCCCGCGATGACGTCGAGGGAGTGCATGAAGTCGGTGACCCGGCCGACGCGGTCCTTGGCGCGGGACCTCGGCTCCACGGACAGGACGACGGTCATGACCCTCCCCAATCGAGGTCTTCATCGGCGGCGGGGCGGACGAGGCCGCTTTCGTAGGCGAAGACGACCACCTGGGCGCGATCGCGCAGCCCGAGCTTGTCCAGCACGCGGCTCAGATGCGTCTTGACCGTCGCCTCGGCCAGATGCAGCGCCGCGGCGACCTCGGCGTTGGACAGCCCGCGCGCCACCTGCGCCAGCACCTCGTGCTCGCGCGCGGTCAGCCGCGCCAGCCGTTCGTCCCGCTCGGCGGGCCCCGGCGCCATCTGCGGCGCGAACCTCTCCAGCACGCGGCGGGTGACGCGCGGCGACAGCGCCGCCTCTCCCGCCGCGACGTCGCGGATCGCGGTCAGCAGCTCCTGCGGCCGCGTGTTCTTCGGCAGGAACCCGGCCGCTCCGGCCTTCAGCCCGGCGAAGGCGTACTCGTCCAGATCGAAGGTGGTCAGGATGAGCACGCGCGAGCGCGGGCTGTCGCGCACGATCCTGCGGGTGGCCTCGATGCCGTCCAGGCCGGGCATGCGCACGTCCATCAGCACCACGTCCGGGCGCAGGTGCCGCGCGAGCCGGGCCGCCTGTTCGCCGTCGCCGGCTTCCCCGGCCACCTCCATGTCCGGCTCGGCCTCGAAGATCATGCGGAAGGCCATCCGCAGCAGCGACTCGTCGTCGGCGATCAGCAGCCGGATCATCGTGGCGCCCCCAGGTCCAGCACGGCCAGCACCCGCCATCCGCCGCCCGTCACCGGCCCGGCGTCCAGGGTCCCGCCGTAGGCGGCCACCCGTTCCCGCATGCCCGCGATCCCGCGCCCCTCGCTCCGGAGCCCGGGGTCGCCGGGCGCGACCGGGCCGCGAACGTCGGTGACCTCCACCTCGGCGCGGCACGACGACACTTCGACCCGCACCTCGGCGGCGGCCCCGGGCGCGTGCCGCAGCGTGTTCGTGAGCGCCTCCTGAACCAGCCGGTAGATCGTCAGCTGCGCGGTGGCGGGAACGGCCTCGGTGTCACCGGCCACCCGGACACCCGTCGCCAGCCCGGCCGCGCGCATCCGCTCGGCCAGCGGGCCGAGCTCGGCGATCCCCGGTGCTGGCTGCCGCGTCTCGTCCGAGGTGGCGTGGTCGCGGCCGGCGCTCAGGGAGCGGCGCATGTCCTGCAGGGCCTGGCGTCCCGTCGCGGCGATCTGCTCCGTCGCCGCCGCGGCCCGGTCCGGCGCGCTGTGACGGACGTGGGCGGCGCTGTCGGCCAGCGCCACCATGACCGACAGGTTGTGGGTGACGATGTCGTGCATGTCGCGGGTCATCCGCGCGCGTTCCTCGGCGACGGCCAGCCGTGCCCGCTGCTCGCGGTCATGTTCGAGAGAGGTCACGTACGCTCGCCGTACCCGCATCCACAGGCCGGTCGTGAGGGCGGTGGCCGCCATCGCGCTCAGCGCGGCCGTCGTGAAGGGGAACTGGCCGGGCGGCGCCCAGCGGGCGGCGGCCAGCAGCACGCCGGCCTGCAGCGCGAGCGCCGCCGGCAGGGCGTGGCGCCACGGGCGGCGCGCGGCGACCGTGTAGAGGGCCACCAGGAGGGCGGCGTCGGCGGGAAGCTGCACGTCCAGCGTCCATTGGACGGCGGCGGCCAGACCGATCGCGCCCATGACCGTCATCGGGGCGCGCCGCCTCCAGGCCAGCGGCGCCACCAGCGCGGCCTGCAGCGCGAGCAGCCATGGGGGACCGGACAGCACCTGGCCGGGTCCGAGTGTGGCTAGGAACAGCGCGGCGGCGAGCAGCGCGTCGGCGGGCACGGTCGACCATCGGCTCAGCGCGGTGAGGCGGGCCGCCAGACGGTCGGCGGGTCTCATGCGGTTCACCCTAGTTGTCCTGCGGGTTCGCTCCCGCTCCTCCGCAGGGATGACCGTCATCCGAAAGTCGCATACGCGCGTGAGACCTCCGCCGCTGGTCCGCGGGCGTGCCGGGCTGTCAGCCTGTCGGGCATCCCTTTCCGTTGGAGGAGTTTACGCATGCCCTTTGTCACGAAAAATGCGGATCTGGTGGTGGGTTCGTCTCCCGCCTCGAAGGTCGCGGGCAAGGTCGCGGGGCTGGCCGTGCTGGTGCTGGCGGGCTTCACACCCGCGGCCGGCGCCGCCGCCGCCGGGAGCCCGGTCGCGGCGAGCCTGCGCCCGGCCGGCGGCGCGAATCCGATCGGGGTGAGCCTGCCCGCGCCCGGTGGGCCGTATCCGGTCGGGACCGTGGACGTGCGGCTGGTCGACCGGTCGCGGCCCGATCCGCTGGCGGCGGCCAAGCCGTACCGGGAGCTGATGATCAGCCTGTGGTACCCGGCGGCGGCGGGCGGCGGGCCGCTCGCGCCGCACATGGCGCCGCTGGCCGCCGCCGACTGGGATCGGCACTCGGCGCCGCCCCTGGGCATCGCCAGGGGCGCCGTCGCGTGGGCCGCCACGCGCACCCACGCCCGCGTGGGCGCGCCGGTCGAGCCGCGCGCGGGGAAGCTGCCGGTGGTGCTGTTCAGCTCGGGGGACGGCGGGCCGCGTACGCTGGGCACCACCCTGGTCGAGGACCTGGCCGCGCGCGGCTACCTGGTCGTCACCGTCGACCACACCTACGAGGCCGACCAGGTGGAGTTCCCCGGCGGACGCGTGGTGCGCGCCCTGCCGCTGCCCCCGAAGCTGACGCCGAAGGTCATCGCCAAGCTGCTGGCCAAGCACTCGCGGGCGCGCCTGGCGGACATTCGCTACGTCCTGGACCAGGTCACCGCCCTGGCCCACGGCCGCCCGATCGGCGGCAAGCTGCCTGAGGGGATGCTCGGCGCGCCCGACGCCTCGCGGGTGGGGGCGCTGGGACAGTCGCTGGGCGGGTCCGTCGCCGCGCAGCTGACCCGCGACGACGCCCGCGTGGACGTGGGCGTCAACCTCGACGGCGCCTATGTCGGCCCGGTGGCCACCCGCGGTGTGACCAGGCCGTTCCTGCAACTGGCGGCCGGAACCCACACGCGTGACAACGAGCCGAGCTGGAAGTCGTTCTGGCGGGCCTCGACCGGCTGGAAGCGGGAGGTGCGCTTCAAGGGCGCGGCCCACGGCTCGTTCACCGACCTGCAGCCGCTGCTGCCGCAGATCGCGGCCAAGCTCCCCACGGTGCCGCTCGCGGATTACGTGGGCACGATCGATCCCGGCCGTTCGGTGGCCGCCCAGCGCGCCTACGTCGGGGCCTTCTTCGACCTGCACCTGCGGGGCAGGCCGACCCGCCTGTTCGAGGCCCCCGACACCCGCTTCCCCGAGGTCTCCCTCATCCCTTGACCTCGGTGGATGAAAACGCACGGGTCGGGTGTTGGATCAAGCTGCACGTGAGTTGGCCGACCTAGGGACGGATGCCATGCCTCTTGTGGGCGAGTACGAAGCCAGCCCGACGCAGTGGGTACGCGAGCAGGTGGAGCTGTACGAGAGCTCCGGCGGTACCAGGGGAACGACCCTGAGGGACACGGGATGGGCGGTCGTCTTGCTGACCACCCTGGGCGTCAAGAGCGGCAAGATCCGCAAGACGCCGCTGATGCGGGTGGAGCATGACGGCCGATACGCGGTGGTCGCCTCGCTGGGCGGCGCTCCCAAGCACCCCGTCTGGTACTTCAATCTCCAGGCCCATCCCCTTGCGGAGCTTCAGGACGGTCCTGCCAAGCAGGACATGAAGGCCCGTGAGGTGACCGGCGCGGAGAAGGCCGAGTGGTGGGAGCGTGCGGTGGCGGCCTATCCGCCGTACGCCGACTATCAGGAGAAGACGGACCGGGAGATCCCGGTGTTCGTGCTGGAGCCGGTCGAGAGCGACTGACCACGCCAGGTCCGCACAGGTGGGACGCACCTGTGCGGACCTGCGGATCACTGCTCGGTGAACTACCAGCCTCTGGGGTCGGGGTGGCAGACGCCTCCCGGGCAGGTGATGGGCGGGTTGTAGTAGTAGCAGTCGGTGGTCGCGCGCCCGCCCGCGCGGACGCCGTACATCCAGTAGTTGCAGGTGGCCAGGTCACGGTAGGGGCCGTGCGAGGCGCCCAGCACCCCCGCCGTAGGCGCGCTCGCCGCATCATGGCGATGATCGTTGTCGTCGAGCTGTCGTACCGCTGTCTCCGGGCGGGTCCAGGCACCTCGACCGGCGCTTCATTCGGCGGGAAGCCGGTCCACCCATTCGGCGTCGATCGTCACCCCGCCCTCATCGGTGGACATGACTCCTCCGGTGAGAGGGACCCAGACGGGCGTGTCGCGAACCCTCGCGGTGTCCGGGTCCACGACCACGGTGCCCGTACCGCCGGCCAGCGGAATCTGCAGCCGCCGCCCGCCGTCGGCCTCGCCCAGGTCCACGACCCCCGGCCGCGAGGCGAGCGCCCGGTAGGCGGCCGCGCGGGTCCGGGGCGGGACCGGCGCCTCACTGATCAGCGAGACCAGCGTCTCAACGGCGAAGCCGTCCAGCTCGGCAGCGCCCGGCGATCCCGCGCTGGTACGGAGGCCGGCCTCGGCCACGGCCGACCGCAGCCGGGCGTACAGGGCGTTCTCGTCGTCAGGCAGCCGCCGCAGCTCGTCGAAGCTCATGCTCAGCGCCCCCACCCTGAACGGCTGAGGCCCTCCGGGGAACTCGAAGAGCTTGCCCTCACCTTTGAGCCCCTCGCCTTTGAGCCAGAACCGGCCGTCCCGCCGATACCAGTACTCCGCTTTCGGATGCCCCTCATGGGTGACGGTGATGTGCCAGTACGTACCGGAGCCCTCCGGAGTCCGCTGCGCGGTGGCGGCGGCGACCAGCAGAACGTCCCGCGCGCTCCCGGTCGACGGCGGGGCGTCACCGGAACGGCCGGGCACGATCACGAATGCGGCGGCGGCGGCCGCCGCGGCCACCGGGACCAGCAGCCATCGCGCCCGCCGCGCGGGACTCCGGCGGCGCATGCTGGAACGCAACTGCCGGCGCCCCCGGTCGACCACCTCGGGAGACGGATCGGGCTTGGCGAGCAGGGTTCGGATCTCGCGCAGGTCATCCACGGTTGTCCTCCTTGGCCATCGACTGGTGGATCTTCTTGCGAGCACGGTTGAGACGGGAACCGACGGTTCCGTAGGAGATGCCGAGGGCATCGGCTACTTCCTGGTGCGTGAGCTCCGCCAG
This sequence comes from Nonomuraea sp. NPDC005650, assembly GCF_040605375.1. Lineage (NCBI taxonomy): Bacteria > Bacillati > Actinomycetota > Actinomycetes > Streptosporangiales > Streptosporangiaceae > Nonomuraea > Nonomuraea sp. NPDC005650. The sequence goes on along the minus strand of NZ_JBEXCR010000045.1, from coordinate 77,988 downwards.
GTAGCTCAACGTCAACACGTCGCGCTCGCCCCGGTTCAGCGTGGCCAGCGCCCTGGCCAGGCGGGGGCCCATGCGTTGTGCCGTGACCGTGTCGACCACACGGCCCTCATGGCTGTCTGCCGGAGGATCGGCACTCGTACGGGCCAGTGCCCGGTAGTGGCGGGCCTCTTTCCTGCGGTGGCGGGCCATCAGGTTCGTGGCGATGCCGAACAGCCACGGCCGTACCCCTCCGCGGGTGGGGTCGAAGCGCTCCCGGTCCCGGAAGGCCAGGCAGAACGTCTCCGCCGCGATGTCCTCCCCGGCCTGCACGTCGAGGCGGCCGGCCACGTACAGGTACACCTCGCGGAAGTAACGGTCGTAGACGGCCGTGAACTCCTCCGGATCCAGCCGGAAGCGGGCGACGAGTTCGTCGTCGTCCATGTGCTCGCGCGACTCGGTCGTCACACTCTCACCCTTCTGCGAACGGTTGTCACCCTCCCTTCGCCGCACCCCGGATGAGCTTTCCCACCGCCCGGCGGGGTCCCCACCCCGCGCTGGCCGGCCCTCAAGCCTTGCACATCAGGTGATCTATGGGATTTCCTGACCGGGTGAGCGCCGAGCCGTCGTGGGTGCGGGCCTGGACGGGTGGGCTGCCGGCCGTCCATGTCGGCAACGCGGCCGAGTTCAACGCCGCCTTCGGCGGGATGCCGGCCGGGCGTGACCACTACTCCTGCCTGGCGGCCTTCGCCAGTCCGCGGCCCGCCCACATCGTGCTGCCGCTGCCCGTACCGGAGTGGTGGGTCGGGCACCTGGCCGAGACGCTGGGCTGGGGCGAGGTGCGGGTGCGCGGCGGGGTCGCGGCGGACGGGCGGGTGTCGGCGGCCCTCGCCGGGCTGCCCGAGCTCGTCTCGCCCGAGGTGGCGGTGCTGACCTGGGGGTACTCGCCCGCGTTCGACCGGATCCGGCCCGCTCCTGCCGGGGTGCTGGAGTGCATCCGCCGCTTCGAGTCCAAGCGCGGCTCCCACGAGCTGTTCCGCGAGCTGGCCCCGGACCATCGCGGGATCCGGATCGCGGCACAGCGCCGGATCGCGACGCGCCGGGAGCTGAGGCGGGCGGCCATGCCGTATGTGCTGAAAAATGAGTACGGAGTGGGCGGCGCCGGCATCCAGGTCGTGACCACGTCCCCGCCGCCCCGCAGGGTGCGCGGCCTGCTGCTGGAGGAGTACATCGCGGGCGTCGCCGACCCCACGTTCGACGCCGTCATCGCCGCCGACGGGCAGGTACACCCGGTCGGTACGGGCACGATGGCGATCGACGGCACCCGCTACCAGGGCGTCACCGTCGGACCCGGCACGCTCCCCGCCGGGCAGGCGCGGACCGCGGCCGCGTTCGGCTCCGCCGTGGGCGCGGCGCTGGCCCGCCACGGTTACCGCGGCTGGTACGACGTGGACTTCGTGGCCGACCCGGCGGGCCTGCTGGCGCCTACCGAGATCAACCTGCGGCTCACCGGCCCCTCAGCGGCCTTCACCGTTCAGACGGCGCTGGACGGCCTGCACGGCGCCGGGCACCTGGTGCGCACCCTGGACTGCCTGCCGCTGGGCGCCCGGCTGCCGTCGACCGCGCTGCGCGAGCACGTCACCCGGCTGGCCGCACGCTGCCGGGAGCTCGGTGCGATCCTCCTGGTCACCATTCCGACCGCCGCGTTCGACCCCGTTCCCTACCTGGGGATCGCGCTCGCCGCCCGGACGCTCCGGGAGCTCGACGAGGCGGAGCGGGCCGTACGGACCGCCAACGAGGCGCTCGGCGCCATGTTCGTCTGACGCGGGTTCACCGCCGCCGGCCTGAGACGAAGGCGACGAGGATCGCCGCGGCGATCATGAGGGTGACGTTGAACCCGTAGACCAGGGCGGCCTGTTGCGGCCAGTCGGTCTTGGCGGCCAGGCGGTAGAAGTTGTCCTGCGGCCACCACGCCACCAGCAGCCAGACGAGCGCCAGCCAGGCCGCCGTGGTCAGCGGCGCGGAACGGCCCAGCCGGGCCAGCGCCGAGCGGCCCCGCAGCAGAACCATCACGCCCAGCCCGAACGAGGCCCACTCGAAAAGGTAGAGCCCGAAGAACAGCGCCGCCCAAGGCAGCGGCACCCCGGACAGGTCGGTGGAATAGGGCCAGAAGACGTTGGTGGTCCCAAAGGCGAGGAATCCGAACAGGAGCGTGCCCCCGACCATCAGAGGACCGCTCCCGGCGGTCACGAAGCCGGCCTTGCCGCCCGCGGGTCGCTCTCCCTCCGCCACCGGCAGGGGCAGGGCCGCGATGTCGATCTCGCCCTCGGGCGTGCGCGGCAACTCGGGCACCACCGCGACCACCTCGGGCAGCCGCCGCCGCGGCACGAACTCCGTCAGGAACTCCTTGATCCGCGCCCCGTCCGCCTCGCCGGCCACGACGTAGGCGATCAGTTGCTCGCCCTCGACCACGACGCACTCGGTCACCGCCGGGTGCCCGCGTAAGCGCTGTTCGAGCTCGTCCTCGGTCAAAGTCGCCCCCGTCCGTCCGCGATCCGGACGCCTCGGGCGCCGAGGGTAGGTCGTTGCCCGCGAGGTCCGCCGCCAGGCCACCTGGCCCGTCAACCAACGGTACTCCGCTCAACCACTGAGATCACCGGCCGGTCCTCGTCACAGGCGGCCGCCAAGCCTGGGAAAATGTGAAGGTCGTCCCCTTCAACGGAAGAGAACCATCGGCATGGCCGTCATCCACCACACCGTCCTCACGCCGACCAAGCTGGAACTGCTCACCTCCTGGCTGCCCTCGCGGCCGTGGTACCAGAGGGGCGCTGGCGAGCCGGAGTTGGCCAAGGCCGGCGGCTTCCGGCTGGACGACCCCCAGGGCGAGGTCGGGATCGAGTTCCTGGTGGTCACCGACAGCTCCGGCACGCACCCGGCCGCCTACCTGGTGCCGCTCACCTATCGCGGCGCCCCGCTCGACGGGGCGGAGCACGCCCTCGTCGGCACCATGGAGCACGGGGTGCTGGGGCGGCGCTGGGCCTACGACGGCTGCCATGACCCGGTGCTGGTCGCCCAGTTGCTGGCCCTGATCGAGGGCCGGGCCCAGGCCCAGGACCAGAACGCCAGCGACACCCCGGACCGGGAGGTCACCCGCTCCTACCTCGGCCCCGCCCTCACGGGCTTCGCCGCCACCGCCGTCGACGACCACGAGGGCACCGAGCTGCCCGCACCGGACGGTACGGTCCTCCGCCTGCACCGGGTCCTCCGTCCCGCTCCTCTCCTTCCGCCGGAGGCGACCGGCCACGTCGCCGGCTCCTGGAGCCTGCCGGACGGCACCCGGGCGCGGGGGCTGTTCGCCGTCCTGCACACCGGCCCGCGCGCCTGAGGGTCCTACGTGTGGGACGTCCTTATGGGACGTTCGCGCGGATCCAGTCCAGCGCGGCCGGCGCCGAGCGAAGGACCGAGATGTGGCCGTCGTCAGGGAAGGTCCGCAGCTCCGCCGGAGGGCAGTGCCGGGCGAGCCATCTCCCGTGCGAGCTGGGTATGACGCGGTCCCGGTCGCCGTGCACGATCAGGGTCGGCACCGCGATCCGCGCGGGATCGCAGCCCCATGGACGCACGTACGCGAGGTCGTCGTCGATCAGCCCGCCCGGGCCGCCCTCCACCGCCGGGCCGACGACGCCGCCGAACCAGGACCAGTCGCCTTCCAGCGCGGCATGATCGGCCGGCGTGAACATCTCGGGGTCGTACCCGGCCGACGCCTCGTGCCGCTCCTTGGCCGCACGACCCGCGCGGGCGGCGCGCAGTGAGGCCTGGCCGGAGTCGCACATGCCCGCGAACCAGTCAAGATCCTCCACCCCGTACGGCGCCGGCCCGCACACGCCGACGGCGGCCAGGACCCGGTCCCCGAGCAGGGCAGCGCAGGCCAGGGCATGCGGGCCACCGCCGGAGTGCCCCATGACCGCGAACCGGCCGATGCCCAGCGCGTCGGCGACCCTGGCCGTGTAACCGGCGGCCGATGCGAGGTCCCGGCCTGGCGAGGGCGTCGAGCGGCCGTACCCGGGCCGGTCGTACGACACCCAGCGGATGCCGAGCCGCTCGGAGGCGGGGAAGAGCGGTTCCGGGGGAGTCCCGATGTTGGGCGTGCCATGGTGCCAGAAGACGGTCAGCCGGTCGGCCGCGCTGCCCGGGTGGGTGTCGTAAACGTGCAGGGTGCGGTCGTCGCCGAGGTCGAGGTCCAGTTCCTCCATCACGCCGCGAGCCTAGCGACCGGCGCGGGCTTCGGCGGTGATCTTCAGGTCGTGCAGCCAGACTTCGAGACCTTTGCCGAGGAAGTCCGTGGCGAGGGGCACGTCGGGCGGCGGACGCGGCGACGATCGCGGGGTGGATGTCCTTGGACAGGCTCGGCGCGCCGTCGGGCCGGGTCAGCCAGACGACGAGCGTGGACGGCCACCCCGCCCCGCCCGCGATCCTGCACCGGGCCCTGAGCTTCTGGACCCGGCTGCACGGTGTCCTGTCGCTGGAGCTCGCCGGCCACTTCGCCGGGACGGGATTCGACCCGGCCTTGCTTTTCGCGGCCGAGCTGGACGACCTGCTGACGGCCTGAGCAGGGGCGGGCACGCGCCCGCCCCTCAGTCGGCAGGCTCGGGAGCCGCGGCGGACGGCTCCCGAGCCGAGTCACGGCCGGCGTGGACGGGACGTGCTCAGGTGGCCTCCTCGTCCGCGGCGGATCTGGCCACGTCCTCGGCCATGAGGGCCAGGACCTTGACATGGCCGACGGTGAAGCGCCGGGCGGGCTCGGGCTGCGTGAGCGCCAGGCCCGACTCGGCCGCGGGGACCAGGTGCCCGCGCAGGGAACGCATGATCTGCGCGCGCCCGGCGTCCGGCAGCCTTCGCAGGTCGACGGCGCCGAGCTCGGCGCTGAGGACGAGTTCGAGGTGTTCCCTGGTGGCCGCGTCGTCTACGGCCTCCAGGAGGCGTTCGACCACCCACTCGAACAGCCCGTGCGACGCGCTCCACGCGTACTCGTCGGAGACGATGATGTCGTTCGCCATCAGCCACCCACGATGAAGACGTTCGGCCCCAGCGGTTCGATGAACGCCTTGACCTCGGCTATCTGCGCGGGCGTGAACTGGGAGACGTCCACGGGCACGAATCTCGCCTTCGACAGATGCGAACGGATCTGATCCTGCAGCGCCGGCCATTGCCTCTCGAAGAACTGCGCGCCGAAGTTGCCGACCGCGTCGTAGGAGCGCCGGTACTGGTCGAACCAGTCCTCGCTCGTTCCCGTCGACCGGGTGAGCTGTACTCCGCGCTCTGATTCGATGCGGAGCGCGGTCTCCATCTCGCTTCTCCTGAACGTGGCGGTCGCCTGGTCCAGCCCCAGCGCCCTGCGGCGGATCAACTCCATCAACTCGGCTCTGAGGCTGTTGAGCGAAACACTAGCGCCTTCGAGTGCCTCGAGCTCGGCCACCGCCTGCGCCTCGAGTCCGAGCACGGTCCCCTGTTCGAGGCCCTGCTCGGCCTCCAGGCCCGCCACGGCCTCCTCGGCGCCGACTCCGGTGCGCACGGAGTTCCGGAAGGCGACCACGCTCTTCGCGATCTTGCCGATGATCAGCGGGCCGAAGATCTCGCCGGCGACCCAGGCACAGCCCGAGGCCTTGAAGTTGGCGCAGTCGATGAAGTCGCCGAGCACGGCGTGCACCAGGTTGTTGAACGACTCCTGGATCACCTTCCGCACGTCCATGTGCAGCGTGCGGTGCTCGATGAAGTCGACGTCCTTGGCCACCAGGTTGTCGCGGACGCAGTCCGCTTCGGACGTGCTCGTCAGCTGGCACGTCAGGACGTTGTAGTACACCGTCCCGTGGATGTGCAGCGGGATGTCGATGTCACAGGTCCCGTCGCCGCCCCAGCCGGTGGTGCACGACCCGCTCCAGGAGTCCACGGTCAGGTCGGTCGACACCTCCGTCAGCGCGAAGCCGCCGTCCCAGGTGACGATGCGCTGGCTGTCCCGGGTTCGCTGGCGCGCCTGCGCTTCGGCCCTGATCGCCGCGGCCTGCGCCTCCTCCGCGCTCTGCCGCGCGTTCTTGGCGGCTTCCTCCGCGGTGGTCGCGTCGGCTTCCGCCTTGGAGGCGACGTCGCGGGCGGTGGCGGCGTCCCGTTCCGCGGCGCCGGCGGCGTCGCGGGCCGAGGCGGCGTCCCGTTCGGCCTCGTCGGCCGAGTCGCGGGCGTCACTGGCGTAGCCTTCGGCGGCGGTGGCGGCCGAGTCGGCTGCCGCGGCGTCGGCGGTGGCCTGGCGGTCGTACTCGACGGTGTTGGCCTCGGCCTTCACCGCCGCCTTGGCCGCCGCTGCCGCCTCGGCCGCCGAGGCCCGCGCCTGGGCGAGGGAGGCCACGGCAGAGGCCGCGGACTCCGCCGCGTCGGCCGCCGCGGTGGCGGCCGCCTTGGCGTCGGCGTCGGCCTGGGCCGCCAGCGCCTTCGCCTCGGCGGCGGCCTTCTTCGCCTGGGCGGCCTTGGCCTGGGCGACGGCGGCCTGCTGGGCGGCGAGCGTCTTGGATGCCTGCGCGGTCAGCACGGCCAGGCCCGCCGAGGCGTCGGTCTCCTTGTACGGGGAGCCGAGCTCGATGGCGTCGTTGGCCGGCTTGATCACCTGGGAGGCGGAGTCGCGGGCGGCCAGCGCCGCCTGGGCGGTGGCGTAGGCGAACCCGGCGGTCTTGACCGCGCTGACGTGCGCGGCGTCGGCCTCCTTGCGCGCGACGACGGCGTCGGCCCTGGCCCTGACCGCGTTGGCCACGGCGGTCTTCGCGTACTCCTCCGCGTCGCGGACGTTGATGGAGGCGTCCCACGAGGCCTGGATGGCGTCGGCCGCCGCCGCGTGGGCCTTCTTCACCGACGCGTTGGTGATCGCCACGTCGCGCTGGGCCGCGTCGGAGGCGGACCGGGCGCGCGCCGCGGACGCCTCGGCGCGCGTGGCCGCCTCGCGGGCCGCGCTCGCGGCCGCGGTGGCCTGGTCGGCGGCGGCGCGGACGTTGGTCGCGGCGGTCGTCGCCCGATCGGCCGCGGAACGCGCCTGGGTGGCGGCGGTCCTGGCGCCCTCGGCGGCATCGGTGCCCTCGGCTGCGGCGGCGTACGCCTCGCGGGCGGCGGCCTTGGACAGCAGGGCGTCCCGGCTGCTCTCGGCCTCCAGGGCGGTGGTACGGGCCGCGGCCGCCTTCTGCTCGGCCTCCAGCGCCGCTTCCTTCTTCTCGGAGGCCGTGGCACCGGCGCCCTGGGCGGCGCTCAGCGCGTTCGCGGCGTTGGCGCGTTCGCTCACGGCCCTGGACTCGGCGGCGGCCGCGTTGGCGCGCTGCTCGGCGGCGATGTTCTTCTGCCGCTCCGCGTTGTCGCGCTCGGCCTCGGCGATCTCCCGCTGGGCGCGGGCGTCGGCCGCGGCCGCCTTCGCCGTCTGCTCAGCGGCCTCGGCCCTGGCCTGGGCGTTCTTGGCCTTGGCCGCGTTCTCCGCCGCCAAAGCCGCCTGCGTCGCCGCGCCCTCGGCGGCGGCCTTGGCCTGCGCGGCCGCCTCCTCGGCGGCCATCCGCCGGAACTCCGCCTGCGAAGCGTGCGCCTGCGTCTCGGCCAGCGCCATCAGCGTCTTGCTGTCCGCGGCCGACGCGCGGGTGGCGTTGCCCGCCGTCTCGGTCGCCTTCGAAACGGCCAGCGTGGCGGCGGCAGAGGCCCGGGTGACCTGCACCGCCTGCTGGCCGTACAGCAGACCACGGCCCCGGGGCAGCCCGGCGGCGTCGGCGATCGCGTACGCCGCCTGCTGGGCCGTGACGGCGGCGGCGGCATGCCGCTGCGCCGACTGGGCGGCCCGCGCGGCCACGTACACCCGGCCCAGCGCCATCGCCTGGGCCTTGACGACGTCGGTCTTGACCCTGGCGAACTGCGCCGCACTCGGATAGGACAAATCGTCCGGCGACTGCTTGAGCCAGTACGCCTGCCAGTCGGCCAACCGGCTCGCGATGATCGACTGGCCCAGCGCCTCACCCAGCGCTTGGGAGGCGACCTGGAGGTCGGCGGAGGCCTCGGCCTCCTCCTTCAAGATGGTGTCACGCTGAGCGCGCTGCCCGTCGACCTCCTGCTGCCACTCCTGCGAGGCGGCGGCGAACTCGGCGTCCAGCACCCGGTGCGGGTCCGGCGGGTTGGCGGTGGCGCAGGAGGCGTAGCGGGCCTTGAGGTTCTCGACGTCGACCCGGAACTCCATGCTGTCCGGATCGGGCGCACTGGTCGGGAACCCGCCGCGCTCCAGGAACGTCCGCGCGTCGTCGGCGTACATGGGGTGCATGAAGGTCATGTCCTCCCACGCCCGCCACCCCTCGTAGTCGTCGCCGTCCTCGGGATAACGCTCGGCGGCGATCTGCCTGGCCGCCTCCACGGACTCCTTGGCCGCCTCCGGCGTCTGGTCGGCGTAGAAATCGTCCTCGGCCTGCCAGAACTGGTTGCCGATCCAGGGCATCAGGCCCACTTTGCTGAACGGGTTGTCCTTCTGCTTGATCCACTGGAACTCGACATCCGTGTACCCCTTCGGGGGCGGCAAGGCCAGCGACTCCTCCCAGACGTAATGCCGGTCGCCGAGCTCGTCCAGCTTGGCCCCGGTCCGCTCTTCGTCCTGGTCGAAGGCGGTGTGCAGCGGGGTCGGCGGGTCGGCCCGGTACTCGTCGGCGGCGTTGCGCAGCAGGACGTCGTCGGTGCCGCCCAGCCCGGCGCGGGCCACGGCCTTCATGTCCTGGCCGCCCTTGCGCTGCACGACGGTGAGCAGGCACTGGGCGGCGCGGACCGACGCGGCATGGGCGAGGTCGTACTCGGCGACCGCGGCGTTGGCGGCGGCGGGCAGAGGGACGACCTGCGCGCCGGCGATGACGGTGAGGGAGGCGAGAGTCGCGCGCAGCCATCCCGATAACCGCGATGTGGTGGTGAACATGGTCAGCTTTCAGCCGTGGATGGGGATGGGAGGACTCAGAAGAAGGCGTTGAAGGCGGTCCAGCCGGCGTTGCCGATCTTCTCCTTGGCGGCGAAGGGCGCCGAGGCGACGCCGGTGCCCTTGAACAGCCACAGCGCCCCGGCCGAGTCGCGGGCGATCAGGTCGGCCTTGCCGTCCCCGTTGTTGTCGCCGGTCGAGACCAGGGCGGTGTAGGCGTCCCAGCCGGTGCCCGCGCTGAGGCGGGCGCCCAGGATCTGGTTGGCGGTGGTGCTGCCCGTCCCCGGGTAGATGTAGAGGGTGCCGGCGGTGGTCCTGGCCAGCAGGTCGTTCTTGCCGTCGCCGGTGTAGTCGCCGTATCCGGCCAGGGCGTCCATGCCGTTCCAGCCGGCGGTCCCGGCCTGCACGCGCGCGGCGAGCCCGCCGTCGGAGCGGCCCGGGTACAGCCACAGGGCGCCGGCGGTGTCGCGGGCGATGATCTCGGGCGAGGCGCTGCTGCCCAGGTTGCCCGGGGTCATGATCAGGTTGTAGACGTCCATGTTCGAGGCGACCGGCATGGTCGAGGTGCCGCGTTCGGCGGTGTAGTAGAGCTCGCCGCCCAGGCGGAAGAACAGGTCATTACGGGTGCCGTTCTCCGAGGTGGTGGCGCGCAGGATCGCGGTCGCCGCGGCGAAGCCGCCGCCGAGGTCGACGGGGCTCTGCAGGCCGCCGGTGCCTTTGGGCTCGTAGGCGAGCAGGTGGCCGTCACTGGCGCGGCGGACGAACAGGGGGAGCATCGGCGCGCCCGCCGCGGCGGAGGCGGCGGGCGCGGTGAACAGGGTGCCCAGCACGGCGAGCAGGGCCAGCACGGCCAGGCTTCGGGCACGGGCCGACGCGCGGGGTAAGGGCTCGGACATTTGACGGGACCTCGCATGAGGAAGAGGTGAAATGATCTTCCAGGACGAACCCGACCGTTGCGTAAGGCGCTACCGGATCGCTTCCGGTCCGCTTCCGGCGGGCGGGAAGCGGTGGCTCACTGTTGCGGTGGGCGCCGGTCAGCCGCGGGCGAGGACGGCGCGGGCAGCCGCGAACTGCCGATCCTTGGTCGCCCGCAGCGCCTGGAACTCGGCGGGGTGAGCGCCGATGGCCTCGTTCTGGATGCGTTTCTCCGCGGCGGACCAGATGGAGACGAGGCCGGTCTTCGCCTTGCAGCGCACGTCCGCCTGCGCCGCGCGGATCTCCTCCTGGGAAGCGGGGCCGTCCTCCATCCACCGCTGGTCGGTGACGGCGGCGAGCGGATCGGTGTACTGCCGGCCCTGCTCCCGCATGCACGTACTCCAGGACCGGAAGACCTGGACGACCGCCGGATCCCGCTGGGACTGCTTGAAGGTCTCCGAGATGAGCCTGTTGAACAGGGCCCCGTCGGCCTGCGGGGCGCCCTGCTGCAGCTGGGCCTGCGCCCGGGGCAGGCAGCCGTCCTTCTCGCCGTACGCGGCCTGCCGTTCCTGCGCCGACAGGCTCCGCGTACGGTTCTCGCGCGCGACGGCACGCCGGGCCACGGTAGGGCGGTCCGGCGGGGCGTGATAGCCGAAGAGGCGGGCCATCTCCGGTTCGACGACACCGTAGCGGCGGCGGTTGGGCGGCTCCAGGTCCTCCGCCGCGCTCTGCGGCAGCGCCTCCCACACCAGGCCCCGCTGCCTCATGCAGTCGCGGACGAGGAGCTCCTCGGCGCCCTCAAGGATGCTGATGTCCGAGGGGGAGAAGTTGTACCGGTCGAAGGGGACGGTGAGCTCGCGCGCCTCCACCCCCGGTGGCGGCACCGGAACCGGTGGCTCCGTCGCCGCCGCCGTCGAACAGGCGGCCGTCGCCGCGATCAGCAGCACCCCGACCGCTCCCCACAGCCGAACGGGCATTCTGACTCCTCCCATCGGCCGTGGGCGCGCTGCTGGTGGCCGGCTTTTCGGGCGGCTGATATCGGGGCTTACGACTTGATGTACTTGAGGGAGCTGGCCTTGTTGTCGAACCCGTTGTTCGTCAGGTCGCCGTCCGAGGAGTGCGGGCTTGCCGCGTAGCCGTACGCGCCGGAGCAGTTGGCGGAGTCGTAGAGCTGCACCCGGGCACCGCTGGGGTTCCTCATGGAACTCGCCATGTTGTTCACGCGGAGGGCCTTGTAACACACGTTGTAGGCCTCGAACTGGAACTCCTCTTCCTTGCCCTTGAACTTGTCGTGCTCGTACAGGCAGAAGCCCAGCTCGCAGGAGCTCACGGCGGGGGTCGTGTCGGCCTGCGCGGTGGAGCCGGTCCCCACCAGGGTGGCCAGGGCCAACGCCACCACACCGGCCCTGCGCACCGTCACTCGCTCCATGACACCTCATTCTCGTGGGACCGAAATTCCTAAGATCATATGAGCCCGTTCGCCCGGCAGTGCGGGTGTTCGGAACATTTCGGAACGTGCTTCATCCCTTGTACGCCCTGAATGTCCGAGTCAAGGTGAAGGTCATCCAGCCATCCGCGCAGGGAGGAACCACTGCGATGACCGCAACGATCGCAAGACTCGCCGACAACCTGCTCCAGCGCCTTGTCCCCAGAGCCGAGGCCGCGGCCGCCTGCAACAGCTGCCCCGGTGGGTGCTACCTCCAGTGCTGCGTCCTGGGGGCGCGTCCGACGTGGGTCCAGTGCTGCCCGAAGGTCGGCGGCAGCGGCTGCACCTGCACCACCCGGGGCGACTGCTGACCGATGATCCCGACGGCCGTCACCCGTGCCGGGCACGCGGTGACGGCTGAGCCCTCAGGAGAACGCATGGACTATCTTGCCGCCGGATCCCGCTGCGTCATCGGCCTCGTCTTCGCCCTGTCGGTGCTGGGCAAGCTCCGCGACTGGACGGCGTTCACGCGCATGACCGCCGTGCCGGTGTTTCGGCGTCTCCGACACGCCGCTGGGCGCCGCCCACCTCGTACGCAACGGCCTGCCGGCCGCATTCGCGGTGATCGGGCTGGTCGCCGTGCCGCGGTCGACGGACCCGGTGCCCGCCGCCGGGCTGGCCGTCACGGGCGCGACCGCGGTGGTGCCGGCGCTGCTCGTCTCCCGCCTCGACGAGCTCGTGAAGCTCTTCCGCATCAACGACGTCGAACCGCCCGTCAGCGAACCCGACAACAGGGGGGAACAGCATGACCGTACTCGTCGTGGCCGTCGTCCTGGTGGCAGCACTCTGCCTGCTGGACCTGCTGCTCACGTTCGGGGTGATCAGGCGACTCAAACAGCAGGCCACCCAGCTGCAGGGGCTGCTGCAGGGAGACCACTTCGACCTTCAGGACATCCTGCCGGTCGGCTCGCAGATCGGTGACTTCGACGCGGTGACGGTCGGCGGCGAGCGCGTGTCCGGCGGCAGGCTGACCGGCAACACCGTGGTCGCGTTCTTCTCGACCGACTGCGGGCCGTGCAAGGAGGCCCTGCCGGGCTTCGTGGAGACGGCGCGGGAGACGGCGGCGCGGGTCCTCGCGGTCGTCGTCGGCGACCAGGGCCGCGCCGCCCCGATGGCCGAGCAGCTCGGGCCGGTCGCGCAGGTGGTGGTCGAGGAGCTCGGCGGGCAGGTCAGCCGGGCGTTCGGGGCCAACTCCTTCCCCGGCTACTGCGTCGTGGACGCCTCCGGGCGCGTGATCGCGACCGGGCCCGGCGTCCTGCGGCAGCCCCTCCCGGCGATCGGGTGAGATCGACCGCCGGGCAGGCCCTGACCCTGGTGTGGCGGGCCGCCTCCGTCACCCTCCTCGCCTACCTGGCCTGCGTGCTGCTCGCCTCGGCCGCGCCCGTGGTCATGGCGTGGCTGACCAAGCTGGTTCTGGACGGGCTGGTCCTGGACGGGCTGGTCACCGGCCGCCCCCTCACCCCGCTCGCGGCCGGGCTGGCCGCGGCCGCGCTGACCGGCGCGCTCGTCCAGCAGGCCGGTCAGTACCTCCGCGCCGAGCTGGACCGGCGGGCGGGGCTGAGCGCGCGGGCCGAGCTCTTCGCGGCGGTCGGGCGCTGGCGGGGGCTGGCCCGGTTCGAGGACCCGGTCATGCTCGACCGCCTGCGGCTGGCCGAGCAGAGCGCCGCCACGCCCGGCCGCGTCGTGGACGCGCTGTTCGGCCTCGGGCGCGGGATGGTGACGCTGGCCGGGTTCGTCGCGTCGCTCCTGGTGATCAGCCCCGCGTTCACCGCCGTCGTGATCGTCTCGGCGCTGCCCGCGCTCCTCGCCGAGCTGCGCCTGTCGAGGCGGCGGGCGCGGGTGCTGTGGGAGGTCGGCCCCGCCGAGCGGCGCGAGCTGTTCTACGGAAACCTGCTCGGCAGCGTGGACGGCGCCAAGGAGATCCGGCTCTTCGGTCTGGGCGGCTTCCTGCGCGGCCGGATGATCGCCGAGCGGCGGGCGGTGGACGCCGCCAAACGCGCCATGGACCGGCGCGAGCTGGCCGCGCAGGGCGCGCTCGCGGCGCTGTCCGCGCTCACCGCCGGCGCCGGGCTGATCTGGGCCGTCGGGAGCGGGCTGTCCGTCGGCGACGTGTCGATGTTCATCGCGGCGGTGGCCGGGATCCAGGGCGCGATCGAGGGGCTGGTCGGCTCCACCGGCCAGGCGCACCAGCAGCTCCTGATGTTCGGGCACTACACCGCTGTCCGCCGCGCCGAGCCCGACCTGCCCTCGCCGGACGCGGGCGGGCCGCCGCCGCTGCGGCGCGGCATCGAGCTGCGCGACGTGTGGTTCCGCTACAGCGAGGACCATCCGTGGGTGCTGCGCGGCGTCAGCCTGTTCATCCCGCACGGCCGGGCCGTCGCGCTGGTCGGCCTGAACGGCGCGGGCAAGAGCACGCTGGTCAAGCTGCTGTGCAGGTTCTACGACCCGCAGCGCGGCGCGATCCTCTGGGACGGCGTGGACCTGCGCGACCTCCCCGCCGACGGGCTGCGCGCCCGGATCGGCGCGGTCTTCCAGGACTTCATGGCGTACGACTTCAGCGCCGCCGACAACATCGCCGTGGGCGACCTGGCGGTGCTGGGACGGACGGCTCCGGTCGAGGAGGCGGCGCGGCGAGCCGGGGTCCACGACGCCCTGGCCCGGCTGCCCCGCGGCTACGACACGCCCCTCACCCGCATGTTCTTCGGCGAGAACGACGACGGCGACCCCGAGACGGGCGTGCCGCTGTCGGGCGGGCAGTGGCAGCGGGTGGCCCTGGCCCGCGCGTTCCTGCGCGGCGACCGGGACCTGATGATCCTGGACGAGCCGAGCGCGGGGCTGGACCCCGACGCCGAGTACGAGGTGCACAGCCGGCTGCGGGAGATCAGGGCCGGTCGGACCAGCGTGCTCATCTCCCACCGGCTCGGCTCCATCCGCGCCGCCGACCTGATCGCGGTGCTGGTCGATGGGCGGGTGGGGGAGATGGGCCGGCACGACGAGCTGCTCGCCCGCGCAGGCTCGTACGCCAGGTTGTGGGCCAGGCAGGCCTCGGGATACGTCGATGCGGAGAGCGTTCCATGATTGTCGCGATCGTTGTGGTCCTGGTGCTCGTGGTGATGGTGGTGCTCCGGAGGCGCTACCTGGTGGTGACGGTGCGGGGGCACAGCATGGGGCCCACGTACCGGCCGGGGGACAAGGTCCTGGTACGGCGGGTCGCGGCGGCGGCGGTCAGGCGGGGGCAGGCCGTGGTCTTCAAGACGCCCACGGGCGGGGCCACCGACGCGACGGCGGCCCAGAGCCGGGCCTGGGAGGAGGAAGAGGGAGAGGTCTTCGACTGGGACGTGGAGCTGCTCATCAAGCGGGCCGTGGCCACGGGCGGCGACCGCGTCGGCTTCCCCGTGCCCGGCGGGCCCACCGTGCCCGCCGGGCATCTGGCGGTGCGGGGCGACAACGCCAAGGAATCCTTCGACTCCCGACATTTCGGATATGTCAGTCCGGAGTGGGTGGTGGGCGTCGTCGTACGCCGGCTCGGGGCCGCCTAACCCCGTCTCCTGGCCAGATCGGCGAGTTCGCCGATGATCTGGCGGGTCGCGGCCTCGGTGGCGGGGTCGGGGGTCCTGCTCGCGGCGGCCATGACCAGGCGGTAGCCGAGGACGGCCAGCTCCTCGCCCAGCGGCCAGACCGGATCGTCGCCGGGGGAGGCGGCCGGGGCGGTGACGGCCTGCGTGGCGAGGCCGCGGTGCGCGTCCAGCCAGGCGGCCGTCTCCTCGGGGCGGCAGCCGCAGGCTCTGGTGAAGGCGCCGACCAGCTCCCGCCGGGGCAGCCGGTTGCGGCCGAACGCCGAGGCCAGCGTGCTGTACGGCAGGCAGTCCCCGGCGGCCGTCGCGCGGGCTTCGAGCTGCCGGTAGGTCAGCCCCGACCACGCCTTGAGGCGGCGCAGCCCCGCGACGAACTCGGCCGGAGTGCGCGGCCCGGGAGGCGGCGTCCCAGGAGTACGGTCTGTCACGGCCGAAGAGTGCGGCGGCGGCCGTTGAGATCTTGTTGAGGATCCGTCGACGCCCTGCGGCGGGTCGCGGATCAGGACGTGACGCTCCACGGGATCTCTTGGTCGTCCGGGGGGCGGCCGGGGTCGAGGGCCAGCCGCGCGCAGCGGCGTCCCTGGTCACGCAGCGGGTTGGTGACGGACGTGATGCCGAGCCGCCGGCCGGCCGGCGACGCGTCCCAGCCGAGGTAGGCCGCCTCCGGGTGCGTCTCGTGGAGGGCCTGGTGGGCGCCCAGGGCGAGTTCGTCGCTCATGGCGATGACGAGCGCATCGGGGGTGAGCAGGGGGGCGAGCTCCCGTGCCGCGTCGAGGCCGTCCTGCTGGGTGTTGCGTGCCACGACGGCGACCGGTGTGCTCGTCCAGCTGAGCCCGGCCTGCTCGACGGCGGCGCGATAGCCGCGCAGGCGGGCGTCGGTGACGGGGAAGGGCGCGTGTGGCGGCAGCCCGGCGCCGGTCGTCACCAGGTGCTCGCGGTCGCGATCGAGCGGGAAGGAGATCACGACGGGCGTCCGGCCGTCGCGGAGCCCCTGGGACGCGATCGCGAGCGCGGCCCGGTAGTCGTCCTGGGTGACGCACGCGATCCCCCGGCGCGGCGGGCCGCCCTGGATGACGGCGGGGCGGGGGTCGCCGGCGACCGCCGCCAGCACCGGATCGTCCTCCGCGGTGGTCCACAGCACGAAGCCGTCGACCGCCGCGGACAGCACGCGATCGGCGTCGGCGGCGTCGCCCCGCGTGGGGATGAACGTCAGGCCCCTGCCCTCCTCGACGCAGACCTCCGCGACCCCGGCCAGGAACTGTGCCGCCTGGGGATCGTCGAACGCGTACGCCAGGTGCTCGCTGAAGACCACCCCGATCTGATGCGTTCGCCCGGATTTCAGCGCGCGGCCCACGGCGTCGGGGCGGTAGCCCAGCTCGTCGGCCGCACGGCGCACGCGCTCGCGGGTGGCGGACGCGACCCGCGCCGGCCGGGTGAAGGCGTAGGAGGCGGTCATGGGGGACACCCCGGCACGAGCCGCCACATCCTTCAGCGTCACGCGTCTGCGGTCGGTTGGCACGGCACCATCTTATTTGTGTAGCGTTACACATGTGTCGACCGTGATCGCTCCCCCCGCTGCCCTGTTCCGCGCGGCGCCGTTCCTCGGCTTCGCCGGATTCGGCGTCTTCTGGGGCGTGTGGGGCGCCACCCTGCCCCTGCTGCGTGACCGAGCCGGTGTGAGCGACGCGGAGTTCGGCGTTGTGCTGCTCTTCGTCGGCGCCGGAGCCCTGCCCGCGATGCTGCTGACCGGGCGGCTCGTCGACGTGCTCGGCCTGCGTGTCGCCGGAGTGCTGCTCGCGCTGCTGGGCGTCATGGGCGTCGTGCTCTTCGCCGCCGCGGTGAACTACGCCGCGTTGTGCGCCGGCATCCTGCTGACGGGAGCGAGTTCGGGGGCGGCCGATGTGGCGCTGAACACGCTGGCGGCGACGGTCGAGAAGCGAACCGGGCGCCCCGTCGTGACCCGTTCGCACGCGGCGTTCTCCGCCCTGGTCGCGGTCTCCAGCCTGGGCACCGGCGTGCTCACCGGGATCGCGGACAGCCTGCTGGTGAACTTCGCCGCGGGCGCCGTGGCGGTCGTGGCGCTCGGCCTGGCCGTCGTCGCCACGACGCGCTCAATCCCCGCTCAGGACGCCGCCGCACCTGAGGGCCAGGGCACGCTCACGTGGTGGATCGCCCTGGTCACGGTCGGTGCGATCGGCGCGTTCGCGTTCGCGGCGGAGAACGCCTACCAGTCCTGGAGCGCCGTCCTGCTGACCGACGCGTTCACCGCCTCGCCGGCGCTGGCCGCCGTCGCGCCGGCGGCCTTCGCCACGACGGCGGCGCTGACCCGGTTCGCCACCGGCACGGTCACGTTGCGCCACCCGATCGCCACGCTGGTCGCGGCGAGCGTGATCGCCACGGCCGGAGGCGTGCTGACGGCGTTCGCGCCCACGATGCCGCTCGCCCTGGGCGGCATCGTCGCGGCCGCCGCGGGCACCTCGGCGCTCTTTCCCACCCTGCTGTCCTACGGGCTCCGGCCCGTCCCCGACGGGTCACGGGGCCGGGCCACGTCCGCCATCTCCACGGTCGCCTATCTCGGTTACCTCGTCGGCCCGGCGTATTTCGGCCTGCTCGCCGATGCCACCGGGGTGCAGAGGACGTTTCTCGGGATCGCCGTGCTGACCGCCGTGGTGCTGGCGGCGATCCCGGCGCTGCCGGCGCTCAGGCGAGCAAGGCGTGGCCGACCTCGCGCAGCCCCGCCAGGGCCGCGTCGGCGAAGGCCGTGACGACCTCGCCGCCCTGCGCCGGCAGCCACACCGCCGAGGTCGACCAGGTCAGCCGGGGCTCGTCGATCGGCCGCCACACCAGCCCGGCGGGCAGCCCGTCGTACGGCTCCTCGTTCAGGTGCGCCCCCAGCCCCGACATGACGAGGCCGTGCACGAAGTGGGGGTTGCGGGCGTGCCTGATCGCGCCGGGCAGGAACCCGTTGTCCCGGCACGCCTCCAGCATGTGGTCATAGAGCTGGGGCGCCATCTCCCGGGGGAAGATCACCAGGGGTGACCCGTCGAGCGAGCGCAGGCGTACCACCTCCTGCCGGGCCGCGCGGTGGTCGGCGGGCAGCACCACGCCGAGCCGCCGGTGGACGACCTTGCTGGACTCCAGCCCCACCGTGTCGCAGGGATGCCGGACGAGGCCCACGTCGAGCTCCTCCGCGCGCAGCTTGGCGAGCTGGCTGGCGGTGGTCAGCTCGTGCAGCTCAAGCAGCACGTCGGGGACGTGCTCGGCGAACGTGGCCACCAGCGTCCTGAGCGCCATCGGCGTCGTGTCCGGCGGCACACCGGCCCGGAGCACGCCCGAGTCGCCAGGACGGATGCGGCGCATGGCCTCGCGGGCCGCGTCCGCCCGCTCCAGCACCCCGCGCGCGTGTTCCAGCAGCAGCGCGCCGGCCTCGGTGAGCGAGACGCGGTGCGGGTTGCGGTCGAACAGCCGGACGCCCAGCTCCCGCTCCAGGTCGCGGATGCGCTGGGACAGCGGCGGCTGCGCCATGTGCAGCCGCTCCGCGGCCCGGCCGAAGTGCAGCTCCTCGGCGACCATGACGAAATAGCGCAGGTGGCGTAGCTCCATCACCCTGACCATATCGCTCTGATATCGCCAAGAGTCCACATTGATGTTGGCCAGCACCCCTCAGGACCTGGTTATATCCCCCGCAAGCCCCGTTGACCTGCGAAGGGACACTAGTGAGTGTGCTGCTGGACCGTGACGGACCCGTCGCGGTGATCACCCTGAACCGTCCGGAGAAGCTGAACGCCTGGACCGCCGAGATGCGGGAGCGGCTGATCGAGCTGCTGCGCGCGGCGGGCGCCGACCCGGAGGTGGGCGCCGTCGTCCTCACGGGGGCGGGGCGCGCCTTCTGCGCCGGTCAGGACCTGGGAGAGACCGCCGGGATCGACCCCGGCGACCACGCCGCCTCCGACGCCTGGATCGACGGCTTCGACCGGCTCTACCGGGCGGTGCTCGACCTGGACAAGCCCGTCGTGGCCGCGGTGAACGGGGTGGCGGCCGGCTCGGGGTTCCAGTTCGCGCTCCTGGCCGACCTGCGCATCGGCCACGCGGGCACCCGGATGGGCCAGCCCGAGGTGCTGTCCGGCATCCCGAGCATCACCGGCATCTGGGCCATGTGGGGCGTGCTCGGTCGCGCGAAGACCATCGAGTTCGCGCTGACCGGACGCCTGGTCTACGGCGCCGAGGCCGAGCGGCTCGGCCTGCTGACCCGGCTCGTGGGGGAGGGCGACGTGCCGGCCGCAGCCGTGGCGCAGGCCAAGGAGCTGGCCGCGCTGCCGTCCGGGGCGGTGGCGCTGACGAAGGGGCGGCTCAGGGAGCTGGAACGGGACGCCCTGGCCGACTCGGTCGCGGCGGCCAAGCAGGTGCACGCCGCCGCGTACGCCTCGGGCGAGCCCCAGCGGGAGATGGCCCGTTTTCTGAAGGGACGCGCCAAGTGACCGAATGGAGCGTTCCCGAACGCTACAACATGGCCGTGGACGTGGCCGACCGCCACCCCCGCGAGAGCGTGGCGCTGATCTTCGAGGACCACACAGGAGCGCACGAGGAGGTCCGCTGGGGCGCCGTGCAGGACCGCTCCCGCCAGGTGGCCGCCTGCCTGCACGGCCTCGGCGTACGCCCCGGCGACCGGGTGGCGGTCATGCTCCCGCAGCGCACCGACACCCCGGCGACCTACCTGGGCGTGCTGCGTACCGGCGCCGTGCTCGTGACCATGTCCCTGCTCTGGGCCGACGACCAGATCGCCTACCGGCTCGCCGACTCCGGCGCGTCCGTGCTGGTCACCGAGGCGGGCGCGATCCGGCGGGCGGGCGGGTACGGCGGGACCGTGGTCGACGTGGACGACCCGGCGATCGGCCTGCTGACACCGGAGTTCGAGGACGCCGACACCGCCGCCGACGACCCCGCGCTGATCTTCTACACCTCCGGCACCACCGGCCCCGCCAAGGGCATCGTGCACGCGCACCGCACGCTGCTCGGCCACAACGAGTTCCGGCACTGCCACGACCTGCGCCCCGGCGACGTCTTCTACGGCGCGGGGGAGTGGGCCTGGTCGATGGCCAAGCTCATGGGCCCGCTCAGGGCGGGCGCGACGCACCTGGTCTACCGCCCGGCGGCCGGGTTCGACCCGGAGGGGCTGCTGGCCAGCATGGCGCGCAACGGGGTGACGACCGGCCTGGTCAACCCCACGTTCCTGCGCAAGATGCGCGAGGGGACGCCCGACGCGGGCCGCCGGTACCCGCAGCGGTTCCGTACGATCTGTTGCGCCAACGAGCCGCTCACCGCCGACCTGATCGGCTGGTTCCGCGAGCAGTTCGGGGTCACGCTGCTCGACTACTACGGCTCGACGGAGTCGTACCCGCTGATCGGGAACTTCCCGGGGACGCCGGTCAAGGAGGGGTCCATGGGCCGGCCGCTGCCCGGCTGGGACGTGGCCCTCCTCGACGAGCGGGAGCGGCCGGTCCCGGCGGGCGAGGTCGGCGAGATCTGCCTGCGTACGCGGAGCAACCCGCAGTTCCCGCTCGGCTACTGGAACCGCCCCGAGGCCTCCCGGGAGGTGTTCGGCGGCGAGTGGTTCCACACCAAGGACCACGCGCGCGTGGACGAGGACGGCTACTACTGGTTCCTCGGCCGCGTCGACGACGTGATCAAGACCTCCGGCTACCGCGTCGGCCCCGACGAGATCGAGGAGGCGCTGCGCGCCCACCCCGCCGTCGCCGACGTGGGCGTGGCCGGGGTGCCCGACCCCGTACGCGGCCAGGCCGTCAAGGCGTGGGTCCGACCGGCGCCCGGCTACCTGCCGGGCGAGGAGCTGGCACGGGAGATCCGCGAGTTCGCCAAGACCACGCACTCGCGCTTCGCCTACCCCAGGGAGATCGAGTTCGTGGACGAGCTGCCCCGGTCGGCGACCGGGAAGATCCAGCGCGCCCAGCTCCGGCTCCGCCACCAGAAATAGGGAGTGAGCAATGACCCCCCACACCTCCGCGGCCGTCCGGCGCAAGGTCACCATGGCCTCCGCGATCGGCAACTTCGTCGAATGGTTCGACTCGGCGGCGTACGCGGTGATGTCCGCGACGATCGCCAAGCTGTTCTTCCCCGACTACGACCCGGCCGCCGCGCTGCTCGCCACCTGGGCGATCTTCGCGGGCGGGTTCGTCGCCCGCCCGCTCGGGGCCGCCTTCTTCGGCAGGTACGGCGACCGCCTCGGCCGCAACAGGATGCTGGCGCTGACCATCCTGACGATGAGCGGCGCCACGTTCCTCATCGGCATCCTGCCCACCTACGCCGCCTGGGGCACGGCCGCGCCGATCCTGCTGTTCCTGCTGCGCTGCGCGCAGGGCTTCTCGACGGGCGGCGAGTACACGGGGGCGTCGGCGTTCATCGTGGAGTACGCGCCCGAAGATCGGCGGGCCCGGTTCGCCGCCGCCGTCCCGGTGACCGTGGGCCTGGCCAGCGTGGCCGGCTCCGGCGTCGGCTTCCTGATCACCTCGACGGTCACGGCCGAGGCGCTGCAGAGCTGGGGCTGGCGCGTCCCGTTCCTGCTGGCGGCGCCGCTCGGGCTCATCGGGCTCTACCTGCGCTCCAAGGTCGAGGACACGCCCGTGTTCCGGTCGCTGGAGCAGCGCGACGCGGTCGAGCAGGCGCCGCTGCGCGAGGCCGTGCGCCGGTGCGGCCGCCAGATCGTCACACTCTTCGGATACAGCATCACCAACGCCGTCGGGTACTACCTGATGAGCAGTTACATGATCGCGTACATGTCGGAGGAGCTCGGCTACACCAAGAGCCAGGCCCAGCTCACGAACGTGGTCTCGATGCTCGCCTACAGCGTGGCCTGCCTGTTCGCGGCGGCGGCCAGCGACCGGTTCGGGCGCCGGCCCATGCTCGTCGTCGCGTGCGCGGGCTTCGTGCTGCTGCCGCTGCCGGCGTTCTGGCTGATGGGGTCGAGCCTGGCCGGGGCGATGGTCGGCACGTCGGTGCTGGCGATGCTCGTGTCGGTGATCGGCACCTCGAACGTGCCGGCGCTGGTGGAGATGTTCCCCGCGAAGGTGCGGGCCAGCGGCTCGGCCATCGGGTACACGGCGGCGTACGTGCTGTTCGGCGGCACTGCCCCGTTCGTGGCCACGGGGCTGGTCTCCGCGTCGGGCAGCGCGGTCGCGCCCGCCTACTACGTGGTGGGGGTGGCGGCCGTGTCGCTGGTCGTGGTGCTGACCCGGTTCAGGGAGACCCGCGGCCTGGCGCTGGACCGGGGCGTGGACCAGGTCACCAGCGAGGCTTGAGCACCGCGCGGGCCTCGGCCTTCCCGCATTCCTCCGCGTTCGGCAGACTCCTCCTATGCGCAACGGACGGCTCTTCACCATCGTGGGCGGGATCTTCGGTCTGATCGGGCTGGTGCTGCTCTGCGTCGGCGTCGCGCTCGCCGCCTCCACGGCGAGCTTCCTGGCCTCGGCAGAACGGACCGACGGCACCGTGGTCGGGCTGACCGAACGGACCACCACGACACGGGGCTCCGACGGCCGTACCCGCACGAGCACCGCGTGGTACCCGACCGTGGAGTACACCGTCGGCGGCAGGCGGCACTCGTTCCAGAGCTCCACCGGCGGCAACCCGCCGTCCTACGAGAAAGGCGACACCGTACCCGTCGCCTACGACCCGGGCGATCCGTCCGACGCGCGGATCGCGTCGTTCTGGTCGGCGTTCCTCGCTCCGGTGATCGTCGGGGGACTGGGCGTGGTGTTCACCCCGATCGGCACGGTCCTGTTCGTCAAGGGACGACGGGCCGTCCGGCAGCGGGCCTGGCTCTTGGCGCGGGGCAGGCAGGTGTGGGCGGAGATCGAGCACGTGGGGCGTGACTTCAGCGTGCGGGTGAACAACCGGCACCCGTACGTGGTCCATGCGACGTGGCAGGACGAGGGGACGGGCCGGACCTACACCGCGGCCAGCGACCATCTCCGCGACGACCCGGCTCCCCGGCTGCGGGGCCGGACCCGCGTTCGCGTGCTGTACGACGCCGCCGACCCGGATCGCAACCTGGTCGACCTGGACGCGAGCCCGGCCCAGCCCTGACGGACCCCGGCAGGCGGCGGCCGCGCCCTGCCCAGATCATGGTGATCTGTGCGGGATTTACCTGATCGTCCAGAACTGTTCTGCCTGCGGTTTGATGGGTACGGGAAGCTGGAGCGTGGCGAGAACGACGAGGCGGTGGACGTGAAGCGGTTTGCCCTTCCGGACGCGGAGCAGGTTCGTTTGCTGGACTCGACGCCGGGCCTGATGGTGGACGACAGTGACGATGACGATCCGGTGCTGCTGCGGCCCGACGGCAGCCGGGTCGACACCTGGCGCGAGCACTATCCGTATCCCGAGCGGATGGAGCGGCACGAGTACGACCGCGTCAAGCGGCTGCTCCAGATCGAGCTGCTGAAGCTGCAGTACTGGATCAAGGCGAACGGGGAGCGGCTGGTCATCCTGTTCGAGGGCCGGGACGCGGCGGGCAAGGGCGGCACCATCAAGCGTTTCATGGAGCACCTCAACCCGCGCGGCGCCACGGTGATCGCGTTGGAGAAGCCGTCGGAGCGCGAGCGCACCCAGTGGTACTTCCAGCGCTACATCGCTCACCTGCCCGCCGCCGGGGAGATGGTCCTGTTCGACCGTTCCTGGTACAACCGGTCCGGGGTCGAGCGCGTGATGGGCTTCTGCACCGAGGCCCAGTGCCGCGAGTTCATGCTGCAGGCGCCGCAGTTCGAGGGGGCCCTGGTACGCGACGGCATCCGGCTGATCAAGCTCTGGTTCTCGGTGACCCGCTCCGAGCAGCGCACCCGCTTCATCATCCGCCAGGTAGATCCCGTACGGCAGTGGAAGCTGTCGCCGATGGATCTGGCCTCGCTCGACAGATGGGACGACTACACCGTCGCGAAGGAGGACATGTTCCTCCATACCGACATCCCCGAGGCGCCCTGGACAGTGATCAAGAGCAACGACAAGAAGCGCGGCCGGGTGGAGGCCATGCGCTATGTGCTGAGCCTGTTCGACTACGACAACAAGGACGGCGAGGTGGTCGGCACTCCGGACCCGCTCATCGTCCGGTCGGCCGCCGACATCTTCGAGGAGGACCACACCGGCCCGCCCGCCTGACCGCGAGGTCAGCCGTTGAGCGCGCTGGCCAGGGTCACCGCCGCGCTGACGAGGAGGGCCGCCAGCAGCACCTTGCGGAAGCGGTCCGGGTCGATGCGGCTGAAGATCGCGTTGCCGGCGAACCACCCCAGCTGCACGATGGGCACGCCCACCAGCCCGATCCAGAGCGACTGGGAGTTCACCTCGCCGGCCACGGCGAAGCCGATCAGGCTGAACACGCTGGTGCCGGCGAACACCGCGGAGAGGGTGGCGCGGAACTTGGACGGGTCATAGCCCATGCCCTGGAAGGCGGCGACCATCGGCGGCCCGTTGGTGCCGGTGGAGGTGGAGAGCGCGCCGGACAGGAGGCCGACTCCCACCAGCGTGGGGACGTTTCCCGGCACCTTCACGCGCCGCCACACCATCACGGTGCAGCCCAGGACTCCGACCCCGATCAGCGCCGTGAGCACCCGCTCGGACGCCACCGCGTACACCCATAGGCCGAGTGGCAGGCCGAGCACGATGCCGACCATGGCGATCATGGCCACCTTCCACTCGGCGTGGTGACGCTGGCGTACGCCGATCGTGATGGTCATGGCCAGGGCGGACAGCGTGGTGGAGACCACGGCCGTGTGGGGGTCGACCGTGAGGGCCAGCAACGGGGTGGCGATGAGGGCGTACCCGAATCCGGTCACCGCGTGCACTGTTGAGGCGATCAGGATAATCACGGCGGCAGCAAGCAGCGTCGTGGACACCTATCACATTTTGCCATAGATCTATTTCAATGATCCAGTATTGCCGGAAAATTGGCTGCGGGCGGAGGATGTTGCGGTATGTGAAGAGTCGTCGGCGAATAGTCGGCGCGGCGCGTCCCTGCATTTTTGTCAATCGATGTCAATAGGAGCGAATGACATGGTTGGTCAGGAAGCGAACTACATTGTCAGCCCGGCACTCGACGCAGATCAGGCCGTCATTTTCGTTCCCGGTCTGGGCGGCGGGACGAAGTTCGTGGACCAGTGGAACGAGCCGGGCCGGGAACCTGTCATCCGCCGGGCCAACTGGAGCGAGCCGATGAGCGTGCCCTCCGTCGACGAGCGCGGCGCGGCGCTCGCGTCCCTCGTCGCGGGCTCCGGCGCCACGGAGGTCGTGCTCGTGGGGCACAGCATGGGCGCGCTGGTCTGCCTGGAGGCGGCCGGGCACCTGGAGCGGCAGCTTCGCGGCGTCATCGTCATGTGCCAGTACCCGCCGCATCGCACGCCCCTTTCGCCTCTGGCGGAGCTGCCGGACCGGGCGCTGGCCGAGGAGATCGAGGCGCCGCAGCACATCATGGACACGGTGGCTCTCCCCGAGTACGCGCGTCTCTGGCGCTCGGAGTACCGGCTGCTCAATCGCTATCTGGAGTCGGATCCGCGCCCGATGCTCAAGGCGCCGATCATCGCGGTCGGCGCCTCGGACGACGCGAGCTCCTGGGACACCGAGTGCCTCGATGACTGGAGCCATTACACGACGGGATCGCTGTCGGTCCACCTGATCGACGGCGGCCACCAGGTCGTCGAGCGGCTGCCGTCGGAGACTCTTCGCGAATGGGTCAGGAAGGTCGGTGACTGAACACCTCACTCGGTCAGTCGTCGCAGCTCGGCGACCAGCTCGGCCACCGTCGGGTGGTCGAAGATCACCGCGATGCCGACGTCCACGCCGAACGCCCTGCGGATCTCCTCGACCAGTCCCACGGCGGCGAAGGAGTCGCCGCCCAGGTCGAAGAAGTTCTGGTCGGGGCGGACCGACTCCACGCCGAACTCGGCGCACCACATCCCCGTCAGCCGGGCCTCGAGCGGGGCCTCGTCCGACGGCGCTCCGTCCGAGGTCCGCGCGGGTGCCGTGGCCGGGGCGTCCGGCTGCCCGCCGCCGCGGTCGTCCGGCAGGTCCTCGGGGTTCTTCAGGACGGCGGCCTCCCCCGACATGGTGATCGCCACCTGCCGGTGGCCGGGCCGGCCCAGGATGCGCAGCAGCATGCCGACCCCGGTCGCGGGCGTGATCCCGTCGTCGGGCGGCGGGTCCTGCCCGGCGTCGGTGTCTCGCTCCGCACGACGGGCGTCGGGGGCGACCATGGATTCGTCGACGCGGCGCATGGTGAAGCCCCTGACCTCGACGGCGACGTCACCGCTGGGCGTCAGCACGTCGATGTCGGCCACGATCGTGTCCGAACCGCTCGGGCGCCGGCGGATGTGGCTGTACGCGAGGCCCGGTATCGGCCGGTGCACCACGATCGACTGGTACGCGAAGGGCGCGTGCGGAGGCTCATGATCAGGATCCCGCGCCAGCGACACCGCCGCGTCCAGGAGGGTGGGGTGCAGGGCATGCTCGTCGAGCTCATGGTCGAACGCCTCGGGGAAGGTGAGCACGGCGAGCTTCGTGCCGAGGTCCTCCTCGGAGATCCAGATCTCCTCTCCCGGCCATCGCGGGCCGATGGTGAACAGCCGGTTTTCAGGGTTGTTCACGGGTATCCGCCGCTCGGGCAGCGACGCGCGCAGCCCGTCCAGGTCCACCTCGTCCGCCGTGGCGTCCACCAGCCGGATCTCGCCCGTCGTGTGGACGCGGTAGCCGTCGGGGGACGACGAGAGCGGCGCGGTGCGCACGGTGAACCGCCAGAGGTCCTCGTGCGGCTCGAAGCCGACCTCCAGCGACACGGGCTCCGGGGTCGTGATCGGCTGCCGGAAGACCATGTGGCGCAGCTGCGCGGGGTGTCCGTTCGGGCGGTCGAACGCCTCGCGGAAGGCGCGCAGGACGAAGTCGACCTGGGCCGTGCCCGGCAGCACCGGCACGCCGTCCATGCGGTGCTCGTCCAGGATCGGATAGTCCTCTGCCGACAGCGGCGTCGACCAGCGGCGTTCCTCCGTCCCCGGCCCGGAGCGCCCGGCCTGCGGTCGCCCTTCGCGGGCGGCCATGCCGACCTCGGCCCACGACGGCCAGTTGATGGTCATCGAGGCGCAGCCGGCCAGGGGCTGCCGGCGCACCACCGCGTCGAGGAAGGCGTTCGCCGCGGCGTAGTCGGCGCTGCCCACCAGGCCCCTGAGCGCCGCGCGGCTGGAGAAGGCCACGAAGAAGTCGAGGTCCGCCCGGTCCCGCAGCACCTCGATCAGGGCCAACGTGCCGTGGACCTTCGGCGCGAGCGTCGCCGACATCTGCTCCCGCGTCCGGAACTGGATCATGCCCCCTCCCGCCAGGCCGGCGAGGTGGAACACTCCGTTGATGCCGCCGAAGGAGTCCGACGCCCGGTCGATCACGCGCCGCAGCGCTTCCACGTCGGTCACGTCGCAGGGCTCGACGCGGCACTCGGCTCCCAGCGCCCGGATCTCGGCGAGCTCGGCGTCGTGCCCGCCTGCCGCGTGGCGGCCCAGCAGCAGCAGCCGTGGCTGCAGGCCGGTGTCCGCCAGGCCGCGCGCCACGGCCAGACCGAGGCCGCCGAGCCCGCCGGTGATGACGTAGGCGCCCCCGCGGCGCAGGTCGGCGGGGCCCACCCCGTCGGGGACGAACTCCCGCTCGCCGGGGACCCAGCGCCGATCCCCCCGCAGGGCGACGATCTCTGATCGCTCGGGGCCGCGCAGCTCCGCGAGCAGCCGATCGTCGGTCACGCCGTCCTGGACGTCGACGAGCTTGCACCTGGCGCGGGGGTTCTCGAGCATGTAGCTGCGCAGGAGTCCGAGCAGCATGGCGCGTACCGGGTGCACGGTCTCGCCGCCCGTCACGTCCGCGGACAGCTCGGTGACGACCAGGACGTCGCGGGCGCGCTTGTCGGGCGCCCGCCGCGCCGCTTCCTGCAGGAGCGCGACGATCCGGTGGAAACCGGCGTCGAGCTGGTCGTCGATGCTGCTCAGGTCGGGTTCGGGCAGGTCTCCGAGCTGCGTCGCGTCGATGATGAGCTCCGGGTATCGCTGCGCGTCCCTCAGATCGTCCAGCAGCCGGACGACGTCCTCGGGGTGGCGGGGGCGGATCACGAACTCCGGGCTCCGGTCCGCCGCTCCCGAGTACGCCGAACCGTGCCGCACCCGTGACACGTCGTCCCACCCGGCCCGGTCGAGCAGGGCGGCCAGTTCGCCGGCCCGTCGTGGATCGCCGGGCAGGAACACCAGCGACCGCCCCCGTACGCCGGTGTCGAGGTGCCCGGCCGGTGCGGCTTCCACCCACGTGGGCAGGCGGAACACCGCTCCGCCCGCCAGCTGTCCCGCCTCCTGGGCGGGCGGGCTGCTCGGAGCGGCCCGCTCGATCCAGTACCGCTGGCGTTGGTACGGGTAGCCCGGAAGCGGCACGCGTTCACGAGGACCCGCCGATGACGACCAGTTCACCTCCGCGCCGAGGGTCCACATCCGGGCCAGCGCGTGGAGGAACGAGGCGCGTTCGGTGGCGCCCTTCGACGGCCCGTTCGGGAGCGTCGGCACCGCCAGGTGCCGCCTGGCGCGTACCTGGGGATGTGAACGGGCCAGGGTGGTGAGCGTCCGGCCGGGGCCCACCTCCACCAGCACCCGGTCGCCGTCGGACAGCACGGCCTCCAGCGCCCGCCCGAACAGGACGGGCCGGGTGAGCTGCCGGGTCCAGAAGTCCACGCTGCTTGCCTGCGCCGCCTCCACCGGGCCACCCGTGGACGCGGAGTAGAGCTTCCAGCGGGGCCGGCGTGGCCGGATGCCGTCGAAGGCCAGGCGGAACCGCTCGGCCGCGCCCGTCATGGCCGGGGTGTGGAAGGCGTGCCGCGCTCTCAGCCGGGACGCGGCGAGCCCCGTCCCCGCGAGGACCTCGTCCTGGAAGCGGCGCACGTCGTCCGCCGATCCGCCGACGACCGTCCGGCGGTCGCCGTTCACCACGGCGACGTTCAGGCTCCCGAAGAGCAGCGGTGACACGGTGTCCACGTCGGCGGCGACCGCCACCATCGCGCCCTGGGGTGACTCGTCCAGCGCGCGGGCTCGGGCGCTCACCAGCCGTACCGCCTCCGGGAGGGTGAACACCCCGGCGAGCGCGGCGGCCGCGAGCTCCCCGACGCCGTGGCCGAGCAGCACGTCGGGCTCGATGCCCAGCGCCAGCCACAGCCGCCCCAGCGCGTACTCGACGCTGAAGAGCAACGGCTGCGCGGCCGTGGTGTCCTCCAGGCCCTCCGGCGACTCCTCCCACATCTGCCGCAGTGGCAGGCCGCAGGCGTCGAACAGGGCGAAGCACTCGTCGAGTGCCGCGCCGAACGCCGGCTCGGTGCGGTAGAGCTCGGCCGCCATGCGGGGGTGCTGCGCCCCTTCCCCCGGGAACAGGAATACGGTGCTCCGCTCTGCCCGCTCCTCCGGGGTGACGGTTCGCCTCGCGCGGTCGAGCACGGCGCCGGCCGCATCGGACAGGCTCTCGACCACCACCGCGCCGCGGACCGGGTGCGGCGTGCGCCCCTTCTGCAGCGTGAACGCGACATCGGCGAGCGGGGCCGCGCTCTCCTTGAAGGATCGGGCGAGCTGCTCCGGGTAGGCCTCGGCCGCGGACGGCGTCCGTCCCGACCACACGATCAGCTGCGTGGTCCCGGAAGCCGGGGCGGGCGCGCGGGGCGGTGCCTCTTCGAGGATCGCGTGCGCGTTCGTGCCGCCGATCCCGAAGGAGCTGACCCCTGCCAGGCGCCGGTGGCCGGCCGCTCGGGGCCAGGGCCGCAGCGTGTCGTTGACGAAGAACGGCGAGTCCCCGAGCCCGAGGAGCGGGTTCACCTCCTGGAGGTTGACGCTCGCGGGGATCTGCTCGTGGTCCAGCGACAGCGCGGCCTTGATCAGCGAGGTGATCCCCGCCGCGTGACCCAGGTGGCCCACATTTCCCTTGATCGACCCGATGGGGCACCGCCCGGGCGCGAGCTCCGGAGCCGCCCGAGCACCGAACGCCTTCCTCAGCGCGGCGATCTCGATGGCGTCACCCAGCCGGGTCGCGGTGGCGTGCGCCTCCACGTACCCGAGGTCCCCGGGGCCCACGCCGGCGACCTCCATGGCCCTCAGCACGACCTCCGCCTGCCGGTCGGCGCTGGGCGCGGTGAAGCCGACCTTGTTCGCGCCGTCGTTGTTGACGGCCACGGCCCGGATCACCGCGGTGATCCGATCGCCGTCGGCCACGGCGTCGGCGAGTCGCTTGAGCACCACGACGCCGACGCCGCTGGCGAAGATCGTGCCGCTGGCCGCCGCGTCGAAGGGACGGCAGTGGCCGTCCCGGCTCAGCGGGCCGTCCTGGGCCCACCAGTACCCGTGGCCGACGGGGAACTCGACGTCGGCACCGCCCGCCAGCGCGACGTCGCACTCGTGGAGCCGAAGCGCGTTCACGGCGAGATGCACGGCCACGAGCGAGCTCGAACACGCGGTCTGCACGGTCATGCTGGGGCCGGACAGGTTCAGCTTGTACGAGACCAGCGTCGACGCGCTGTCGGGGTTGTTCCACATGCCGGCCGCCATGCCGGTGGCGCTCCGCAGCGCCTCCAGGTTCCCCAGCAGGCGGCCGATCCCGTAGCGGTTCGCGGCGACCGACGAGAACACGCCTGCTCTGCCGAGCCCGGAGGCGTCATAGCCGGCGTTCTCGACGGCGGCGTGCGCGGTCTCCAGATACAGCCGCAACTGCGGGTCGCACGCCTCGGCGTCCCGCCTGGTCAGGCCGAAGAACTCGGCGTCGAACAGGTCGATGCCCTCGGGTTCCGCCACCGCCCGCACGTACGCCGGGTCGTCCAGCGCTTCCCGCGACACGCCGCTCGACCGGAGCTCGTCCTCCGACGGGAAGCGCACTGCCTCTTTCCCGGCCACGAGGTTGTTCCAGAGCTGCCGGGTGTCGAGCGCCGCCGGGAACCGACCGGCCATTCCGATGATCGCGATCGGCTCAACGAGGTTGCCCATATCGTCCGCCCTCCGATTCGCTTGCCCCCGTGCCGGAGGTCAGGCCGAGTTGTCCAGGTTTTTCTGCAGGTAGTCGGCAAACGCGTTCAGGGATGGGTACTGGAACACCAGCACGGGAGAGATCTCCGTTCCGAGACGGACGGAGACCTCCGACACGAACCGCATGAGGGACATCGAGGTGAAGCCGGCTTCGAAGAAGCCGCCGTCCGGGTCGATCCGGCCTTGGCCGAGAACGGACCGCGCGCTCTGGTGAAGCACCTCCCGCAGCGTCGGCGCCTCGTCGGCCGGCTCGCCCCCGTCGTTCTCCGGCAGTGAGTCACGCACCTCGATGCTCGACGGCACGACCGCGGGGTCCAGGCAGCCGTGGAGCACCGCACGAACCGCGTCGGCGTCCACCGCCGACGTGGGGCTCCGTACGACGGTCAGGCGTACGGAGCCGACTCCGTTGCCGTCTTCGACGAACGTCGCCGCCGAGTCGAGGACGCCGTCGACCCGGGCGGCCACGCCCTCGATCTCGTCCAGCTCCACCCGCGTGCCGTTGACCTGGACCTGCCGGTCCGCCCGCCGCACGAAGCACATCGAGCCATCCGGCAGCCGCCGGACGATGTCGCCGGTGTCGTACCAGCGCCGGCCGCCGTGTCCGGGAGCCAGCAGCGGGGTGCCGTCCGTGTAGCCGAGTGCGCAGGCGGACGCCTCCACGTGCAGCCGGCCTTCCTGACTCTCACCCTCGGAGGCGTCCGTGGGCACGATCCTGACGGCGGCATGGCCGAGCGCGCGTCCGATGGGGATCGGGTCCCGGCTCGCGGCCCCCGTACCGGGCGGTATCCGGTGCATGCACAGGACCTGCGGGGTCTCCGACGCGCCGTAGCAGTTGACGACGGTGGCCTGGGGGGCGAGCCGCGCCGTCGACCGCAGCGCCGCGGCCGTGAGCCGGGCCCCCACCGAGCAGACCAGCCGCAGGCTGTGGACGGGCAGCCCCGAGCCCGCCATGAGCTGGAGGAGGACCGGCGAGCCCTGGAGCACGGTGATGGAATGCTTCGACAGCCAGGCCGCCATCAGCCGGGGATCCGCGGCCGTGCGGCTGTCGGGGATGAACAACGTGGCGCCGGTGAGCCAGGGCGCGATCAGCTCCCGCAGGCTCGGGTCGTGGCCGGGCCTGCTGAGAAAGGCGACCCGATCGCACTCGTCCATGGGCAGTTCGGTGAAGAACGCCACGCCGGCGGCCTCGAAGGCCGCCCGGCCGACGACGATCCCCTTGGGCTTTCCCGTCGTGCCGGACGTGAAGAGGATATGACTGACTTCTCCCAGGTCCTCGCCGGGCAGGCGCGCGGGTGACGGCACGTCGTCGTTCCCG
Organism: Nonomuraea sp. NPDC005650; assembly: GCF_040605375.1. Lineage (NCBI taxonomy): Bacteria > Bacillati > Actinomycetota > Actinomycetes > Streptosporangiales > Streptosporangiaceae > Nonomuraea > Nonomuraea sp. NPDC005650. Next base: position 45,698 of record NZ_JBEXCR010000045.1, on the reverse strand, counting down.
TCGGGGTCCAGCAGCTCCAGACCGGCCAGGGCGGACGACGGTCCGAAGGCCGCCACGGCGCCGGTGGCCGCCAACGCCGCGCGTACCCGCTCAGGACCCCAGTCCCCCAGGATCGCCGGGACGGCGCCCGCGCTCCAGATCCCCATGATCCGCGCGACGAACTCAGGGCTGCGCTCCGCCGGCACGCCCACCACGCGGCGCTTCAGGTGGTGACCCCGAACGACGCCGCTGACGTCCTTGCTGAGCGCGGCGACCTCGCCGAAGGTGATGTCACGATCCTCGTGGACCAGGGCGACCCTGCTCAGGTCGCGGGGCGCCCGTCCGAACAGCCCTGGCGCGGCGGTGCTGGTCGTGTCACGGACAAGGCCGGTCGGCTCGTCCACTCGGCTCACGTTAGCCTCCCTCTGATCGATGTCGCGTCACAACAGCTCATCCCACGCCGAGTGAAAGTACTTGGGGTGAGTGCCGCGTAGTTCGCGCCAGTGCTTCTTGCGGGTCTCCGCCGGCGCGGAGTCGATCTGGCGGTTCGGGCGCTCTCCGGTCGCCGCCCACGCCAGGTGCATGAGCGGGAGCACGGCCGAACCGCGCCGGGCCTTGCCCAGCTCCGCCCCCGCGCCGGTGACGACTCTCGACAGGCCCATCGCGTAGGCGTGCTTGATGGGTTCGTAGATCGCCGCGTTGAAGTACACGAACGGGTCCGGCGCCTCGTCGTCGAGACGCCCGAAGTCCGTCACGTACAGCCGGTTACGCCAGCGGCACATGACCCCGGCGCCGACTACCCGACCCCCCACCCGGCACAGCACGGCCGTCGCCGAGGCGTCGCCCAGCGCGGACGCGTACGCCGACAGGCGTCGCGTGACCGTGTCCACGCTGTACGCCATCCCGTACTTGGACCGCACGTTCACGATCATCGGCGCGACGGTCGTGATGGCGTCACGCAGCGGGACGGTCTCGGTCGCGCACTCCTTGGCGAACAGGCCCACCTCCCTGCGGACGCTGGTGCGGGTGTTGCGGGGCAGCGTCGCCAGGTAGTCCTCGAAGCCCTCGCCGGGGAGCTCCAGCTCGGTCTGCGCGACGCTCGCCAATCGGTGGTGGTCCCCGCCGCCGATCACCGGCGCGAGCTCTCGCCAGGCGGAGGGGTCGAGGAACAGGAAGAAGGTGTACGGGAGCCCGCGCTCTGCCGCGACGGCGCAGGCGGCGTCCCGAAGTGCGTGCAGGACCGCCGTCCTGGTCGAGCCCGGCAGAGCGCGGTCCAGGATGAGCCGCGTGCTGAATCCGGCGCAGGAGCCGGCCAGCAGTCCGAGTCGATGCGAACCCGCGGTGTGCAGAAGGTCCTGGAAGTGGAGCTCCGGCCAGTACAGGTAGTCACCGCGGCTGGGGAGTGAGTCATAGAGGGGGAGGGCACCGAGGATGCGAGGGTGCCCGGGCCGTCGGGCGATCAGGTACGTGACGGGTGCGTCACCGGATTGTTCGAGAGCCCGCAGCCACGCGCGGCTCTGGAACAGGTCCAGCGGGTCGGCGACGTCATCCCAGACACGTCCGGCGACGTCCCCCAAGGAGGGGACGCGCTCGACCGTCACGAGCCCGGGCACTTCTGGCGGCATATCCGGAATTTCCTGATACGTCATCGGAAGTCACACGGTCAGTCGGCCCCGTGATGGAGCCATTCGAGCAGGTCCGGCTCTGCGAGCTCGACTATCCGGCGGTCGTAGTGCGCTCGGTCGTCGTCGGTGAGGAACTGCTGCCATTGACCCGACTTGCCGCTGCGGAAAAAGCGCTCGCGGTCGCGGATGTAGCCCAGTTGCTCGTCGGGTGCGAGGTCGGCCGCGCGATTGCGCATCTGCTGGAACGTGGCGGCCTCGACCAGCTCAGGCCACCTGCTCTCGTCGATCTCGATGTCGAGTCGTGCGGCGAGCCGTCGCATCTGGCCGGGGAGGTCTTCGGAGAGTTCGGCGTAGTGCAGCAGGATGACGTTCGGCTCCGCGCGGCGGATCCACGCGCGGCTCTGCGTCCAGATCAGCGCACGCAGCGAGTCGAGGTTGTCGTGCGGGGAGTCGTCGTTGTCCACCCAGCGCAATAAATAAGACCGCTCGTCGAGGAGGTCCCTCTCGTCATGACCGTCGACCGGGGCGTCGGCCGCCCCGCCGTTGGGGTGGGCGGCCTGGTGGATCAGACGACGGATCACCTCTCGTTTGAGGTTCTTGCCGTGGCTGCGCAGGGAGATGGCGACATCGCGTGGATCCCGCCCCACCGTGATGTAGGTGACCTGCGGATCGGTCGGGATGCCGTCGAGCGGGATGTGGGTCTTGATGAAACGGCGGTGGTGCTGCGCGGCCAGGTGGTCCCAGACCTCCTGCTTCGGGCGTACGAGCATGTCGATCCACGGTGAGAGGCTCGACAGCGGTGCGGGCAGTTGGGGCGTCTGGAGGACCAGGAGCGCGCAGATCATCTGGGTCCAGGTGGTGCCGCACTTCGCAGGTGAATTGATGACGATGTCGCCAGGCCGGAATTCGAACCCCTCCCACCGGGAGCTGTCCTCCATCGGTGTGAGGTAACGAGCTAGATGCGCCGTCATTTGTGTGAGTTTAATCACTGGACGAGAGTTAAGGAAGGTATGTGATTGTCCGTGTGCATTCTGTAAAAGTGCCAGCAAATTGGTGACATTACCTATCTGACTGCACGGGAATTTTTGACACAAAAAAGCTCCCGCCAGGACATGTGCCCCAAGCCTGGTCATTCCGCATTTTCATAAGAACTCTTATGGAAATGCGGGATGAGTGCTCACCAACCGCGCAGGGAGTAGGCGGTCACCTCCTCGGGCAGGTCGGCGACGCGTGACAGCGCGCCGGTCTTGATGTTCCAGCAGAGCAGCCGGTGCCCGCTCTCGACGATCACCGTGTCCTGGCTGATCCACCCGCGTACGGGGCAGCCGCCCTTCCCGCACCTCTTGGCCGGGGAATCACCCCAGGGCAGGAAGAGCGTCCTGACCACATGTCCCGTGTCGGCGTCGGCCACGACGACCACGTCGGCGCTCCCGCCCTGTTCGTGGTGGGCGAACGCGGACCTGGCGACGAGGTTGCCACGCTGCCATCCGTGGTTGCCGAGGACGCCCACGGGCATGCTGCCGTCGGAGGTGATGCCCCGGACGTCCAGCATCACTTCCGACCCGCCCTCCTGGATGACCGTCCGCCCGCCTTCGTCGGGCGAGGCGATCCTGAGGTCGCGGTAGCCCGCGACACCCGTGAAGCCCTTGTACGGCTGCCGCCGCACCTTCCCCGTGGCCAGGTCGAGCAGGTGGTTCGCCTTCTCCTGCTCGACGAGGAGCTGATCGCCGCGCCAGAGCACCACCTCGTTGAACCCCGGCACCGGGTAGCGCCTGGCCTGGCCGATGACGAGGTCGACGACCACCACCTCGTCCTTCTGCGGAAAGGCGGCCATCGTCCCGTCGGGGGAGAGCGAGTTGGGGTTCAGCGGCGTCCCGCCGTTGCCGGCCGAGTCCACCGGATCGTCCAGCTTCACATCGAGCGGGATCCGGCCGCCGGATTTCAGCTGGTAGATCCGCCCGTCGCCGAACTCGGCCAGCGCCAGAACGGGTCCGGGAACCGCGGTCACGACGGGGAGGCCGGCCCACCTCTCCGGCAGGTCGGTCGCCAGTTCGGGCAGCCCCGCCTCACCGCTGGGCGGCGGCGCCGTGTCCATGGCGGGGGTCGGCGCGGCCGTGGGCGTGGGGGTGAGGCTGGGATACACGGCGATGCCGCGCTCGACCGGCTCGGGGGACACGACGATCTCCACCACGAGGAGCGCGGTGACCGTCGCGACCACCGCGGCCACCGCCCACCGGCGGCGGGCACGGCCCCGCGTTCCCCGCCGCCACAGCTCGCCCGCGCGCGACGGCCCCTCGGGCAGACTCTCAGCGAGGTCGTCGAAGAGCTCCCGCAGCCTCTGGTCCGTCATATCAACACCTCTTCCAGCTCGGGAGCGACCTCGCGCAACCGCTTCAGTGCGGCGTGCGTCTGGCTCTTCACCGTCCCGGGCGAGATCCGGAGGATCGCGGCGACCTCCCCGACGGGCAGGTCCTCGTAGAAGCGCAGCACCAGCACCGCCCGCTGCCTCACCGGCAGCCTGGCCAGCGCGCGGGCGAACACCACCTTCAGGTCCGACGCTCCCGAGGTGTCATGATCCGCCTGGTCGGGCGGCTCCCCGTAGGCGAACTCCCGCCGCCGCCGCCAGCGGGACGCCACGTCCCTGTACAGGGTGGTACGCACGTAGTTGACCGGATCGGTGTGCACCTTCGACCAGCGGCGCGCCAGCTTGATCAGGGCGTCCTGGAGCACGTCCTCGGCCAGATGCCTGTCACCGCTGATGAGGATGGCGGCACGCAGCAGCCGCGGGTGCCAGGCGGTGACGAAGGCCTCGAACGCCTCGGAGTCCGTCATATAGACAAGACGCCCGGGAGGCGGTGAACGGTTGGGGCCTTCACGAAATCCGCGGGATCAGCCGCCACCGGCGGCACGTCGCCTGACATTCCCGGCGGCTGTTTCGTCGGACTACTCGGACACCGGGTCGCAAGGCTCGAACATCCGCTGAGCTCGAGAAGGGAGCCCTCGCCATGCCCACCCGCGCGCCGCCTGGAACACGATGCCTGTCGATGCAAGTTCTTCAAGCGAACCACCATAAGGAGGGCCCTTGTTCACCGTTTATGCCACGGTCACCATCTTCGCCTCGCTGCTGAACGGCAGCTCAGCCGTGGTCTACCTGATCGGCCACGAGTTTCCCAAGACGCAGTTGGACATGAAGGGTTTGCCGCGGGCGTGGGGGCCGGTGCTGGGCATCATGCTGGCCGCGGGCGCTTTGGGGCTGCTGGGCGGGTTCGCCGTGCCCATGCTGGGGACCCTCGCCGCCGCCGGCCTGGTGCTGTACTTCACCGGCGCGCTCCTCGCGCACCTGCGAGTGGGCTCCCGTGATCTGGTGAACTGGAGCGGATTCTTCGCCACCTCGGTGGCCGCGCTGGGCGTGAACCTGGCCTACCACTGGTCGTGATCCGTGGGGCGGGCGGCGCTGACCGCGCCGTCCCGCCCGGATCGTCCGGCGCCGGCGGTGCCGCCCCCGCGCCGGAAACCGGATCGCCTGGCGCCGGTGGTGCCGCCCCCCCGCGCAGGAAACCGGATCGCCTGTCACTCCGTCGCCCGGCCCTCGTCCGGCGGGAGTGGCAGGAGGCGGGTCAGCACGGTGGTCAGCGCTCGCGCGACGGCTGCGGCGTCGACCGCCTCGGGATCGGCGATGTGCTCGTTGACCAGGCCGTTGGTCAGGCAGTGGAGGATGAGCGCGGTCTGGTCGAGGTCGGCGGCGGGCCGGACGCCGGTGCGTCCGGCGACCTCCGCGATCGACTGGGCCACCCCTTCGCGCTGGGCGCGCCGCATCGGGGTGAGGACCGCCCTGATGTGCTCGTCGCGGGCCGCGCGGGCGGCGAACTCCAGACCGAGATGACCGCGACCGGTGTTCTCCACGATGCGCCGGGCGACCATCGCCGCCACCCGGCCGATCGCGGTGCGCAGGTCGTCCGTGTCCTTTAGCTCGGTCATCACGGCGGCCAACTCCGCCTCGGCGCCGTCGCTGAGGATGGCGCCGAACAGCTCCTGCTTGCCGCCGAAGTTCGAGTAGACCGCTCCCTTGGTGAAGCCGGCGGCGGCGGCGATGTCCTCGATCCGGGCGTCGACGTAGCCGCGTTCGGCGAACACCCGCGCCGCCTCGGCCAGCAGGCGGCGGCGCACCTCCTCTCGTGGCACGCGCCGGTTCGGACTCGTCCGCTGATCCTCGTTCACAGCCATAGCATACTGAAAGTATTCAATACTTTGGGTATCGTACGGCGTGACTTGATCACCTTCCGGCATCGGAGGCACTTTTGACGACGACGACGGCCACGCCCCGGCAGGGCGGCGGGCGCAGGAAGCACATCGACTGGCTGCGGAATCTGGGCATCCTGTTCCTGTTCCCGTACCACACGGCCCGGGTGTTCGACGACGGCGCGCCCTTCTACGTCAAGGGCGAGGTGAACACGTTCTCCTCGGTGCTGGTGCAGCTCTCCTACTGGTTCATGCCGCTGCTGTTCCTGCTCGCGGGCTCGGCCGGCTTCCACGCGCTCAAGCGCAGGTCGGCGAGACGGTACGTGGGGGAGCGGGCGTCCAGGCTGCTGGTGCCCCTGCTGTTCGGCGTGCTGGTCGTCGTCCCGCCGCAGGCGTACTACGCCATGCGGTTCCGCGGGTACGAAGGCTCCTACGCCGGCTTCCTGTGGAGATACTTCACCGACTTCTCCGGCTGGTCGGAGTACGGGGGCGGGATCTCGCCGGCGCACCTGTGGTTCATCCTGTTCCTCTTCCTCATCGCGGTAGCCCTCGTTCAGCCGATGCGGGCTTTGATCAGGCGCGGCTACACCCCTCGTCGGCTGCGGCGGCCGCTGCCCACGCTGATGCCGTTCGTGCTGCTGACCGCGCTGTCGTACCTGCCCGAGGTGGGCGGAAAGAACATCTTCGTCTTCGCCGCCTACTTCATGCTGGGCTTCCTCATCGCCACCGACGACGCCGTCATGGACGGGATCGAGCGGTCGCGCCCGCTCTACCTGGCGCTGGCGGTGTCCGGGGGCGCGGGCGTGCTAGCGCTCGGCGGCCAGGAGGGCCTGGTGGCGACGGGGGTACGTGACTTCGCCTGCTGGACGGCGCTGCTGGCGATACTCGGGTACGGCAAGCGCCACCTCGATCGTGGCTCGAAGGCGCTGGCGTACTGCAACGAGGCGGCCTTCCCCGTGTACGTCCTGCACCAGACGTTCCTGGTCGCCGTGGGCTTCCACGTGCTGGGACACGCCGATTCCGGGCCCGTGCCCTACCTGCTCATCATGGTCATGTCATTCGTGCTGAGCCTGGCGGCCTACGAGATCGTGCGACGCTGGAACCCCGCCAGGATCGCCTTCGGCCTCGGCCGGCGGAAGTCGTCCGCCGATCCCGCGGGTGAACGAGGGCGCCGTATCCTCCAGTGAACGTTCAGGATCCGGTGAGCCCGCGGGAGGCGTCGATGGCAGCGCGGGAAGCTACGGGCGGGGAGGCGGCGGTGTGGTTGTGGCCGGGCCGGGCCCTGTACGCCGGGCCGTCCTTGCGGCTGGGCCCGCATTCCGGCGCGGTGGCGTGCGTGGCCGTCGGCGTGGACGCGCCTTTCGCGGTGCGGCGCGCACCCGGTGGCGAACTCCGGGCGCGGACCGCCCTCATCCCGCCACGGGTCCGGCACCAGCTCACGGCGGGTGGCGAGCGCATGGTGTTCCTCTACCTCGACCCGGGCTCGGCCGAGGACCGGGCGTGCCGGGCCAGGTTCACCGCCGGCGACCACGGCGTCATGACCGGGCACGAGGCCGAGGCCGGCCTGCTGGTCCGGGCGGCGGCCATCTCCCCGCACAGCCCGGACCGGCAGATCGCCGCCTGGACGGACGAGGCCACCGGCCATGCGGCGACCCCGTCCACCGACCCCCGGATCGCCGCCGCCACGCGCCGCCTGCTCGGCGCCGGCGAACCGTTGCCCGCCGCGCTGCTCGCCGCCGAGCTCGGGCTGTCGGAGTCGCGCTTCCTGCGGGTGTTCAGGGACGGTACGGGCACCTCGTACCGGAGGTTTCGGCTGTGGGCGCAGATGCACCGGGCCGCACGCGCGCTGGCCGCGGGGGAGAACCTCACCCGGGCCGCGGCCGACGGCTACTTCGCCAGCCCGTCCCACTTCAGCACCGCGTTCCACGCGATGTTCGGTCTGCCCCCGAGTGCCCTGATCTCGCGGCGCCTGACGATCCGGTGCCTGGACCCCGTGGTGTGACGGGACGGTTCACCAGGTGAGGGCGGCCAGCAGCGCGCCGCCGCCGACGGCTTCCACCCAGAAGTACAGCCACAAGGGATAGAACGCCGACGGCCGTTCGACCGCCCGCGCCACCAGCCGTCCGAAGGCCATGCCCAGCAGGGACCCGGCGACGGCCACGGCGATACCCGCCCGCGTCCCCCCGGCGTCGGCCGCCGCCGCCAGCAGCAGGCCCGCGACGGCCACGCCGAAGCCGCCGTACACGGCGCGGATCTCGGTCCGCGCCTCGACCGAGTCGGCCACGATCCGGAACGGCCTGATCAGCGCGGCAGGCGCGACCAGGCCGTAGACGCCCATCCCGAGGAAGAAGACCGCCACCACAACGATCACGACCACCGACATGAAGGTGCTCCCCTTTGTGTCACAACAGCTTGCCTGGGCAAGCCAGCCTGCCGCCCGCGCGCCGTCCCCGGCTTCCACGGACCCGCCGCGGTGGCCCGGGTGTCGCTATTTGACCTCTTTGCGGGACACGCGGGCGGTGCCGAGCAGCAGCGGGATCACGATCCACAGGGCGACCGAGGCGGCCAGGCGGGCGGGGGCGACGTCCGCCCAGTCGCCGGTGGCGAGCGGTGCGGTGGTCCTGTTGAGGTCGAGCCACTCCGCCAGCGTCTGGCCGGTGCTGCCGAGCATGGCGACGGCGTTCCACACCCCTGTGCTCGCCAGATAGACGACGATCGCCGCCGGGGCGTTGAGCAGGAGCGTGCCCAGGGCCACGCCCATCATGACGAACAGCGCGTTGGTGGCCGTCCAGCCGGTCATCGTGGCGAGGGTGGCGTTCCAGTGGGCGGGGACGTCCTGTACGGCGCTGACCAGCGCGGTCGCCGGGAGCGCGACGAGCAGCGCGAACAGGCTGGCCACCACCGCCGCGAGCACCGGCGGGACCGCCTTGGCGGCCATCACCCGCCACCGGCGGGGTTCGAGCGCGAAGGTCGTCAGCGCGGTGCGGTGGCTCCACTCGTTCGTCACCGTGAGGATCCCGAGCACCGGCAGGAGGAGGGCGTAGCCGAGGCCGGCCGTCCAGACCAGCCGTTGCAGGTCGGGGCCCGCGTACAGGCCGCGCCCGGCGATGGCCGCCACGGTCAGGCAGAGCAGGACCGCGGTCAGGATCACGGAGCTGCGGGTGTCGAAGAGCTTTCGGGTCTCGACGGTCAGCAGGCGGTGGAAGGGGATGGTCATGCCAGGCTCCGATCGGCGTCCGCGGTCAGTTCGAGGAAGGTCTGCTCCAGCCCGCGGCCGCGGTTGAGCTCGGCGGTGGCGCCCTGGACGAGCACCCGGCCGCGGCCGATCACGACGATGCGGTCGGCCACCTGCTCCACCTCGTGCAGGAGGTGGGAGCTGAGCAGGACGGCGCAGCCCGCGTCGGCCAGGTCGCGCAGCAGCGCGCGCATCCAGTGGATGCCCTGCGGGTCGAGGCCGTTGACCGGCTCGTCGAGGACGAGCGCGCGTGGCCGGCCGAGCAGCGCGTACGCGATGCCGAGCCGCTGCCGCATGCCGAGGGAGTAGGAGCCGACGGCGCGCCGGGCCTCCGCGCGGGTCAGGCCGACGAGGCCGAGCACCTCCTCGACGCGCGGCCTGGGCAGCCCCAGCGCGATCGCGCCGAGGGTCAGCGTCTCGCGCCCGCTGCGGCCCGGGTGGAGAGCCCCGGCGTCGAGCAGGGTGCCGACCTGGTAGGCGGGACGCTCCAGCTCGCGGTACGGCAGCCCGGACACGGTGGCCGACCCGGAGGTGGCCCGGCCGAGCCCCACCAGGATGCGCAGCGCGGTGGACTTGCCCGCGCCGTTGGGGCCGACGAATCCCGTGACGCTGCCCTGCTCGACGGTGAAGGACACGTCGTCGAGCGCCTTCACGTCTTTGTAGGTCTTGCTCACATGGCTGAACTCGATCATGGCCCTAGTCCATCGCGAGCCGGCCCGCCCGCTCATCGGATCCAGGTCGATCATCGGATGGCCTCAGGGTGGTACGGCGATAGACCCAGGTCGCTAGAGCACGGCCACAGAATTCCTATGCTTGGGCGCGTGCCCGACACCCCCGACCATCAGCGTCCCCTCGACCGGTGGGGCAACGCGCTGCGCTACGCCGCGGCGCTGGCCCCGATGCTCTTCTACGGCGTGATCTGGGTCTGGCTCGTCCCGCAGGAGCCGGACCGGCTGCCGCGCGCCCTGCTCGACGTGGGTCTGAGCGTGCTGGCGCTGGTCCTGATGAGGTGGCGGCACCGGTGGCCGTGGCAGATCGCCGCGGTGACCGCGCTGCTGACCATCCTGTCCAGCATGGCGACCGGTCCCGCTCAGGTGGCGTACGTGTCCCTGTGCAAACACCGCCGCTGGCGGCAGATCATCCCGATCGCGGCCCTGTACTGGGCATGCGCGGCCGTGTACGCCCTCAGGGGCACCACCGCGCAGCAGGCCATGGTCAGCCTCACCACCAGCACCGCGATCCTCGGCGGGCTGACCGTCCTCGGCCTCTACCTCCGCTCCCTGAGCGACGCCGACCTGGCCGCCAAGCGGGCCCAGCTGCTGCGCGTCGAGCAGGCCAAACTGGCCGAACGCGCGCAGATCGCCCAGGAGATGCACGACGCCCTGGCTCATCGCATGTCGCTGCTGGCGATGCTCGCCGGTGGGCTGGCCTACCGGACGGATCTCGGCCCGCAGGAGATGCGGCAGACCGCGCAGGCGATCCAGGAGAGCGCCCACCAGTCGCTCAACGAGCTTCGCACCGTGCTCGGCACCCTCCACTCCGACGGCGCCACCGCGGCCCCGCAGCCGACCCTGGCCGACCTGCGGGAGCTGTTCCGCGAGGTACGGGCCGCCGGGCAGAAGGTCGACGTCACCGACACCATCGAGGAGCGCGACCTGCTGCCCACGCAGAGCGGGCGCAACGCGTACCGGGTCGTTCAGGAGGCGCTCACGAACGCCCGCAAGCACGCGCCGGGCAGCAGCGTGACGGTCGAGTTGACCGGCCGGCCGGGCGACGCGCTGTCCATCCGCGTGACCAACCCGACGCCTTACGGGGCCTCCGCCGGTCCCGGTGCCAGGCTGGGCCTGGTCGGCCTGGGGGAACGGGTCCGGATGGCGGGCGGCACGATCGCGCACACCGACCAGGACCGGCGCTTCGTCCTCGATGTCCGGCTGCCGTGGAAAGCTTGACCCCGTGATCCGAGTGATGATCGTGGACGACGACCCCATGGTGCGCACCGGCCTGCGCCTCATCCTGGGCGGCGAAGCCGACGTGGAGATCGTCGGCGAGGCGGGCGACGGCCGCGAGGCGGTGGGCGTGGTCCGCGAGCTGCGGCCCGACGTCGTGCTGATGGACATCCGCATGCCCGGCCAGGACGGCCTGGTCACGACCGAGACGCTGGTGTCCTGGCCGGAGCCGCCGCGGATCCTCGTGCTGACCGCCTTCGACGCCGACGACATGGTGCTGCGCGCCCTCCGGCTCGGCGCCGCCGGGTTCCTGCTCAAGGACACCCCGCCGGCCAAGATGATCGACGCGGTGCGCGCCGTGGCCGCCGGTGAGCCGGTGCTGTCACCGAGCGTCGCCCACCAGGTGATCGCCGCCGCCACCGGCGGCCACGAGCCGCGCCGCGAGGAGGCCCAGCGGGAGCTGGCCAAGCTGACCGACCGGGAACGCCAGGTGGCCGTCGAGGTGGCCAGAGGCCTTTCCAACACCGAGATCGCGCAGAGCCTCTACATGAGCGTCGCCACGGTCAAGGCGAACGTCACCCGCATCTTCGCCAAGCTCGGCACCGACAACCGCGTCCAGGTCGCGATGAAGGTCCGCGACGCCGGCTTCCTCTGACCCCGGACCAGGCGTTGTCGGTATCTTCTCGGCAGGCGTCGCTCCGGTCGCCGGGGCTCCGAAGGAGGACGTGCGAAAGGATCCACATGTCGTACACGGTCCGGCCCCTCGACGCCGCCACCTGGACCGCTTTCGCGGAGCTCGTCGAGCGCAACAACGGGATCTTCGGCGGGTGCTGGTGCGTGGGTTTCCATCCGGAGCGGGACCAGAAGGGGGTCAGCCGCCGCGCGGTCAAGGAGGAGCGGGTCCGTACGGGTGGCGCCCATGCCGCGCTCGTCTTCGACGAGCAGGGCGCCGCGCAGGGATGGTGCCAGTACGGCAGCCCCGATGAGGTGCCCGCCATCAAGCATCGGCGCGCGTACGACAAGGAGGCGCCGCCGCGCCCGGACTGGCGGATCACCTGCTTCTACGTCGACAAGCGGCACCGAGGCCAGGGCGTCGCGCGGGCGGCGCTGGAAGGCGCGCTCGATCAGATCGCCCTGGCCGGGGGCGGCCTCGTGGAGGCCATTTCAGAGGTGACCGCCGGTCGCGAGGCGGCGGGCCGTTTCCTGTTCAGCGCGACCGTCGAGCTCTTCGAACAGAACGGGTTCGCCCGGGTCCGTCAGGTCGGCAAACACGCGTGGATCGTGAGCAGAGCGGTCGATCCTACGTGATGAGGCGCGGTATGGATGGTGTGCGTGTCTGCAGGGTCAGCCTGACTGCCACGCGCTGTCGTCGGGCTTGACGGTCTCCTTGAGGAAGACGATGCCGTCGATCAGGCCGAGGTGGGCCGGGTTCAGCGGGAAATAGGCGTGGTCCCGCGAGGTGCGCAGGCTCGGCTGTGCGACGGCTTCGGCCAGGTGGCGGGTGTCGACGAGGGAGCGGTCCCAGGGGAGTGCGGACAGGAGGCCCTCCAAGGTGTCCGGGGGCGGGACGTCGGCGCCGAACGTGCCGAGGGCCGAGGCCAGGAAGACGTACCGGTCGCCCAGGTGCGCCCTGGTGATCGCCCCAGCGCTCCACCACTCCAGTTGCCGGTCGCCGAAAGGCATGAGGCTCTTGTTCCGCTGCAGGTGGAGGTTGTGGGAGAAGACCAGGGCCGGGCCGTGCTCGGTGACGGCACACAGGTTGGCGGCCATCATCGCGTCCCGCAGGGCCGACAGCCGGGCCCACCGTGCCGGGGACGTGTCGGCCATCCAGTAGTGGTAGCGGAGCAGGCCGGTGGCGGTGCGCCCGTACAGTGCCGCCAGCTCCCTGTCACGCGCGCTCAACCGTGGCACCTGCGTGTCGAGCAGGGCCACCAGGTCGTCGGCGATCAGGCGCAGCCGCTGGGCGTCGGCGGACTGGCCGATCGACTGGGACGGGTCCATGGCCGAGGCCTCGTTCGCCCACCGGTCGTCGGGGCCCAGCAGCGTGTCGAGGGTTTCCACGGTGCAGGGGAGCGGGCCGTCGAGGAGGGCGTGGAGGGCGGTGAGCGCCTGGCGCGGGCTCGCCGCCCAATACTCCAGGGGGCCGTCGAACCCGAAGAACCTGAGCTTTTCCTCATGCTCCTCGTTGTACGCCCGCATCCAGCGCACGAGCTCGCGGTTGCCCGGCGCCGCGCCGAAGTTGTGGCTGAAGCCGCGTTCCATGACGTCGTCGAGCGTGCCCGCGCCCGTCGTGACGTAGTCGTCGACCACGAGGCCCATGAGGCAGTCGCTCTCGATCGCGAACGACCGGTAGCCCTCGTGCTCGACCAGATGCCGGAAGAGCTCGTTGCGCAACTCGCCCATCTCCCCCACGAAGTGCCTGGCCTCGCCCAGGCCGAGCAGCAGGGGCCGGGCGGGAAGCGACCGGAGGAACGCCGAGACCCCCGCGCCGTCGAGCGGACGTGCTGTGTCCTTGATGTCCATGACTTCAACGGTATCGTTGAACTTTCGATGTAAACTTTTCCGTGGAAATGCTGGCTTTAGCGAGGTAAACCTTCAATCGGCGAGGTCATCGGCCCGATTCGCCGAAGCGGTCGGCGAACGCGGCCCGGTTGGCCGACTCCGGCGACCGGTCCCACACTGCGAACACCACCCGTTCGAACACCCCGCCCCCGGCCAGGTGGGCGTGGAAGGCCGCGGCGACGTCACGCGGGTCGTTGCGGAACACCCCGCACCCCCACGCCCCGAGCACGAGTTGCCGGGCGCCGTGGTGCGCGGCGACCGCCAGCACGCGCCCGGCGCGCTCGTGCAGCGCCTGCCGGATCCGCGGCCCCGCGCCGGGGTCGTGCCGCAGCGCCTGCCCGGCGTTGGGCGCGGGCGAGGTCAGGAACGAGACCGGGTACGGCTCGCTCAGCAGCCGGCCGCGGTCGTCGCGGTGCACCGGCACGTCGGGAGACCAGATGACCCGGTGGCTGTAGAGCAGGTCGGAGGAGGCGCGGTGCGCGGCGTAGAAGTCGGGGGCGTTCAGCAGACAGGGGTGCAGCAGGCTCGCGCGGCACAGGTCCTCCTCCTGCGCCTTGGCCCCGCCGAGGTAGCCGCCTCCGGGGTTGCGGGCCGAGGCGAAGTTCAGCACGGTGATGCGTTCGGCGCCCGCCAGGTGCAGCCGCCGTGCGGCCTGCAGGCTGCCTTCCGCGGTGACCTCGAAAGACGTCCGGTGGCCCGCGGCGGCCGGGACGGCGATCGGCTCGTCCGGCGGATGGCTCACCGTACCGGCGATCGCCGCCTCCAATGCGGCACCCACGGTGACGAGAGTGCCGTCCGCTGCCGTGTATCGGCCGTCGGCGGCGATCCGTCCGTTCACCGCCGCGATGCCGCTCAATCTGTTGCCCACGCATCCGCATGGTAGAACGAGATCACCGTCGCGATCGAACGATTTGCCGGAGCGTCAGCCCGACACCAACCGCAGGACCGCGGCCTTGTCGCTGTCCCAGCCGACCAGCTGCATCCGGAGCGCCCCCTTCACGCGGGCGGGCTTCTTCGGGGTGCTGTCTTCGGAGGCGCAGCCCTCCATGGCGCCTCCACCGGCATAGCGAAAGAAGGTGGCGATGACGCCGCAGGTGCCCTTCAGCACGCCGGAACCGCCGCCGCCGTAGGTGAAGGTCAGATCGAATTTCAGGCTGCTGTTCGGCTTCACCTTGATCACGGTCAGGCGGCCGCCCTTCACGGTGATGCGCATCGGCCGGGATACGGCCACCTCGCACGTGCCGTCCCTGCAGGCCGAGTAGCGCTTGCCGTCGGACGCGCGCGGCAGGGGCCGCGCCGACGGGGTCGGCGTGCCGGCGGACGGGCTGGGGCTCGGGGAAGCCGCGGCCGCCGTCGGGCTGGGGCTCGCGGAAGCCGTGCTCGCGGGTTTGCCGGAGGACGGCGTGCCGGCGGCGTCGCCTTCGCCGGACGGGGCGGATCCGCATGCGGCCACCAGCAGAAGCACGAGGGCCGCGCCTGTGGCCGGCCGAAGGCGGCGGAAGGACAGCGTGCGGTTCACAGAGACTCCAGTGGGATCGCGTTCCGGAATCCAGAGAACCAGCACGTCTCCGGGACCGGTCCCGGGGCCCACGCCGCGCGCCGCTGCGACTCGCCGCCGGGCGCGCACCGCCGAGCTCGACGCCGAACTGGCCGACCTGTACAGGCACTCCCCGGACACCGAGGTCGAGCTGGACGCGATCGGCCGGGCGTTCAGGAGCCTGCCCGACGAGGACCGGGAGCTGCTGTCCCTGGTCGCCAGAACGCCAAGGGGGTGATCCGGCTGCTCGTGACCGAGCACCGGC
Source organism: Nonomuraea sp. NPDC005650 (assembly GCF_040605375.1). Classification (NCBI taxonomy): domain Bacteria; kingdom Bacillati; phylum Actinomycetota; class Actinomycetes; order Streptosporangiales; family Streptosporangiaceae; genus Nonomuraea; species Nonomuraea sp. NPDC005650. The sequence continues at coordinate 30,310 of NZ_JBEXCR010000045.1, read as the reverse complement.
TCGACAGGAACCCCGTCTACGGCGGACCCAGGGACGCGGTCATAAAGGAGTGAGCGGACCCCGTCAGACCGCGCGCAGGTACTGCCGTGGGTAGCGATCCCGGAGGGTGGCCGGCGCGAGGCGGGCGGCCGCGCGCAGCGGCCACGACGGATCCCGCAGTGCCTCCCGGCCCAGGAGCACGACGTCGGCGGATCCCTCGCCGAGCACGGTCTCGGCCTGGCCGGGGCCGGTGATCAGGCCGACCGCGCCGACCGGCAGCATCGCCTTGTCGCGCACCTGCCGGGCGAACGGGACCTGGTAGCCGGGGCCGACCGGGATCCGCTGGTCCGGGTCCAGCCCGCCGGTGCTGACGTCGAGCAGGTCCACACCGTGCTCGTGCAGGAGCCGGGCCAGATCGACCGTCTCCTCCGGCGTCCAGCCGCCCTCCACCCAGTCGGTGGCCGAGACCCGGACGAGCAGGGGGCGCTCGGCCGGCCACGCCCCGCGCACGGCGTCGACCACCTCCAGCGGCAGCCGGACCCGGTTGTCGAAGCCGCCGCCGTACCGGTCCGTACGCCGGTTGGCGCGCGGCGAGAGGAACTGGTGCAACAGGTACCCGTGCCCGGCATGGATCTCGACGACGTCGAAGCCGGCCGCGGCCGCGCGCCGGGTCGCGGCGGCGAAGTCCGCCACGATCCGGCGCAGGTCGGCGGTGCTCGCCTGCTCGGGGGTGGCATAGCCGCGGTAGGCGAGCGGCGACGGCCCGAGCGCGGTCCAGCCGCCGTCCGCCGCCGGGATCGAGCCGCTCCCGAACCCGGGCGGGAACGTCGACGCCTTGCGCCCGGCGTGGCCGAGTTGCACGCCGATCGGCGTGCCGTGCGCGTGCGCGAACGCCGTGATCCGCCGCCAGCCCGCGACCTGCTCGTCCGACCACAGGCCGGTGTCGCGCGGGCTGATCCGCCCCTCCGGCGAGACCGCGGTGGACTCGGTGAGCACCAGCCCGAAGCCACCCGTCACCCGGGCGCCGAGGTGGACCAGGTGCCAGTCCGTCGGTACGCCGTCGGGGCCCGCGCTGTACTGGCACATCGGCGACAGCCATGCCCGGTTCGGCAGGGTGAGCCCGCGCAGCGTCAGCGGGCTGAAGAGCGCGCTCACGCCGGCACCCCCAGGAACGCGCGCGCGTTGGCGGTGAGCGTGGCCGCGTCCAGGCCGCCCGCCTCGGCGAAGCCGACGGGGTCACGCTGTGCCATGTCGAAGGGATGGTCGCTGCCGCACACCACGGCCTGCTTTCCCGCCTTCGCTGTGAGCAGGTCGAGCAGCGCGCGGTCGTGGGTGACGGTGTCGAACCACAACGAGCGCACGCTCTCGCCCGGCGGCCTGGCCGCGTCGCGCCGTACGTCCGCGCGGGCCCGCCAGCCGTGGTCCCAGCGGCCGAGCAGGCCGAGCGCGCATCCGCCGCCGTGCACGAAGCAGATCCGCAGGTCCGGCAGCTGCTCGACGACCCCGCCGAGCAGCAGCGCCGCGACCGCGGTGGCGGTCTCGACCGGGTTGCCGACCAGGTTCGCGAGGTAGTGGTCGCGCCACTCCGGGCGGGGGAGCTGCATGGGATGCACCAGCACGGACAGCCCCTCCCCGGCGGCGACGCCGAGGACGTGCCGCAGTACGCCGCGGTCGAGCGAGGCGCCGGCCAGCACGGGCGGGACGGCCACGCCGGCGATCCCGGGCAGCGCGGCGAGCCGTCTGAGCTGCTCCGCCGCCGTGCCGGCGTCGTCGAGGGACACCAGGCCCAGCCCGGCCAGGGCCCCGCCCGAGCCGCTCACGACCCGGGCCAGCGCGGCGTTGAAGGCGTCCACGTACGGCGCGGCGGGGCCGGCGACCGGGAAGGCGAACGGCGGAGCCGAGAGCACCCGGACCGCGATCCCGGCGGCGGCCATGTCGTCCAGGATCGCGGGCACGTCGCTCATCGCCCGCGCCGGGATGGACAGCGGGACGTCGCCGAGGTGGAGCTCGCCGTCGCGGTCGTGCAACGGGCCGTACGGCGCCCCCGGCGGCAGGTCGAACAGCTCGGGCGGCAGCCAGTGCGCATGGACGTCGATCGGGCCGTCCGCGAGGGGACCGATCATCGGGCGGCCCCGGGCAGCGGGAGCGGCGCGTTCGCGCTGTCGAGGTGCTCCACGGTGGTGAAGACGAGGTCGGTGTCGCCGACGTTCTCGATGTCGTGCAGTAGGTACTGCCCCGCCCCGAAGACGAAGTGGCGCGTCTCGCCCGCGGAGTAGGAGACCTCGCGGGTGGTCCCGTCGCTGGTGTGCTGACGGCTGCGGCCGGCGTTCACCGCGGTCCAGAAGTAGTTCAGGACGTGCCGGTGGGCGTGCCAGCGCTCGCCGGGCGCGAGCCTGATCTCCCAGACCCGGACCCGGTCGGTCGCGCTGAGCAGCCTCGAGCCCACCTCGCCGTCGTGGGCGTGCGCGTCGAACTCGGCGCGCAGCTCGTCGGACCAGCCGTCGAAGCCGGTGGCCACCAGGTCGCCGGCCAGCGGCAGGTCGGACAGGAAGTCGGTGTCGGACATCTCATCTCCTCATGTCGTCGTGATTCAGCGGCCGGGGCCGTAGAGCCCGAAGCGCAGGCCGGGGTCCCCGGGCGTCCAGGTGTTGTGCACCTGGGAGCGTTCCCCCATCGCCACCACGCGCTCCAGCAGCCGGGCGCTGAGCTCGAGCTGCCCGGGCTCCCATTTGCGCAGGGCGGCGGGGATGTCGCCGCCGGCGGCGGCGAGCGCGTCGGCCAGGGCCCACGCGTCCGCGGCCGCCTTGGCGGTGCCGGCGGCGGCGTGCGGGCGTGCCGCCGCCGCGGCATCGCCCACCAGGGCCACCCTGCCGTCGGCCATCCGCGTGGAGCGGATGTCGGAGACCACCTGGATGAAGGGGTGTTCGGTGGCCGCGAGGACCTCGGCCGCGGCGGGCGCGAGCGAGCGGGAGGCCGCCGCGCGCATGTCCTCGACGTAGCGGTCCTGGACCTGGCCCGGGTGCAGGGACACGGTGCCGGTGAAGCCGCGCTTGTCGATGAGCATCTCCGCGAGCTCCCCGCCGACCGGCACGTTGCGGTACCAGACGTAGTTCATCAGCCGGTCGCGCGGGCCGGTGCCGCGCTCGCCGGGGATCGGGTAGAGCGTGATGTGCGAGTGCGGCACCACGCTGTAGGAGATGGCGTCGCCGAGCAGGGCGCGGGTCGTCCCGCTCAGCTCGTGCTCCGGTACGGTGCCGCGCCAGCCGACGTAGCCGGAGTATTCGAGCCGGGCGCCGGGGTCGAGCAGGGGCCGGCCGGTCGAGGTGATGCCGTCGGCGAAGACGACCAACTCGGCCTCGGCCCGGCGGCCGCTGACGAACCGGACGGTGGCGTGCTCGGCCTCCTGCGCGACACCGCAGGCGAACTCCCCGAGGTGGTAGCGGTCGGTGCCGAAGTCCGCGAGCAGGCCCCGGTAGAAGGTGCCCCAGGAGGTGTGGGTCCAGCGGCGCCGATCGCGGTGCACGATCCCGTTGTCGCGGTCGAGGTACTGGACGTACTCCGTCGCGGTGCTCAGGGCGTCGAGGCTCTGCGTGCTGCGCTCGGCGAACCAGCGTACGGTGTCGGGCTGCAGGACGATCCCGCCGCCCCGCCCGTCCAGCGGGGTGGGGGTGCGTTCGAACACCTCGACCGAGAACCCGAGGTCGCGCAGCAGCAGGGCGGTGGTCAGCCCGCCGATGGAGCCGCCGATGACGGCGGCGCGGGCACCTTCGTAGCGGGACGTCACCGGTTCTCCTCTGCGGCGGGGACCGCGTCGCGGTCGGGATGGCTCGATGCGGCGGCGGGCACGGGATCGTCCGGGAGCGGGGCGCCGCGGGTCTCCGGCGCGGCGAACAGCGCGAGCGAGCCCAGCATCCCGACGGCGACGACGCAGGTCGTGGCGAGCCCGAGGTTCCCGCCGAACCAGGAGGCGGCGAGGACGCCGGCGACCAGGGGGCCGCTCGCGGTGATGTAGCGTCCGATCCCGTTGTAGAGCGCTATGCCGGTGGCCCGCACGCTCGGCGGGAAGAGCTCGGGTCCGTAGACCAGGATCCCCGACAGGGCTCCGTACAGGCCGAACCCGACGACCGGGAGGACCAGCAGGAACGTGGCGTGGCTGTGGGGGAGGGGGAACAGGAACAGCACGCTCGCGCCGGAGATCGCGAAGCTGGTGGCGAAGGCCCGCCGACGCCCGATCGCGTCGGCGAGGAAGCCCCAGCTGGCGTAGCCGAGGATGCCGCCCGCGTTGAACAGCATCGACGCGACCGCGACGCGCTCGTTGCCGACGGCGGCGGGCAGGTCCGCCGCGGCGGCCGCCTGCCGGATCACCTGCGGGTACCAGGTCGAGACGCTCCAGAAGGCGACCAGGGAGCCGGTGGCCAGCCCCGTCCCGATCATCGTGTGCCTCAGCAGCGGGCGGGTCAGCAGCCGCCGCAGCACGAACCGGTCCTGCGCGGTGCGGTGCCCGCGCGCCTTCCGCTCCCGGCGCGCGGCGATGCTGCCGCTGATCTCCGGCGGCTCGGGGACGTGCCGGCGGATGAAGTACACCAGCAGGGCGGGGATGACGGCGATGCCCATCATCAGCCGCCAGCCGTGCCCGCCGAGGACGGCGTAGGCCAGCGCGGCGATGAAGAAGCCCATGGCGTAACCGGACATCATCACGCCGCACGCCCGGGCCCGGTACCGGTTGCGCCACGCCTCGGCGACCAGCGCGGTGCCGACCGGGGCCTCCACACCGGACCCGAGACCGGCGACGAACCGGAACACGCCGAGCTGCCACCAGGTGTCGGCGAACGCGGCCAGCGCGGTGAACACGGCGTACGTCACGATGCCGGCCGACAGCACTTTGACGCGTCCGAAGTGGTCGGCCAGCATGCCGAACAGGATGCCGCCCGTACCCCATCCGAACAGGTACAGCGCGACGGTGAGGCCGCCGTAGAGGCCGAGGCCCGCGGCGTCCGGGGCGATGCCGCTGTGCGGCAGCAGCTCGGTCATCGCCGGGCCCAGGACCAGCGCGTACAGGCTGCCGGCGAACCCGTCGAGGGCCCAGCCCATCGTGGTGCCCACCAGGACCAGCCACTGCGTACGGGTGATCTCGGCGCGCCAGCCGCTCGACTCAGGGGGGTGGTTCGACATGGACGTTTCTCCCATCGCCGGGGTTCAGTTGAGACGGCCGGGCGCGTCCGCGCCGTACCAGTCGACGTCGTCGGGCGCGGTGCGGGCCACGACGGTCTTGATCCAGGTGAAGTCGTCGAAGGACTCGGCGCCCGCGTCGCGGCCGGTGCCGGACTCCTTGATCCCGCCCCAGGGCAGCGAGGGTTCGAGGCGGTGGTGGTCGTTGACCCAGACCATCCCGGCCGCGATCCGGTCCGCGACGCGGTGTCCCCGGGCGAGGTCGCGGGTCCAGACGCCGGCGCCGAGGCCGTACCGGTTGTCGTTGGCCTTCGCGACGGCGTCGGCCTCGTCCTCGAACGGCACGACGACGGCGACCGGGCCGAAGATCTCCTCCCGGGCGACCCGCAGGTCGTTCGAGGCGCCGGCCAGGACGGTGGGGCGGACGAAGAAGCCGCCGCTCAGCGGCTCGGGCAGGTCGGGGACGCCGCCGCCCGCGACGAGCCGCGCGCCCTCCTCGACGCCCACGGCGATCATCCGCAGGACCTTGTCCCGTTGCGCGGCGCTCACCATCGGGCCGAGCTGCGTGCGAGCGTCGGACGGGTCGCCGATCCGGATCGCCTCGGCGCGCCGGGCCAGCGCCGCGACGAACCGGTCGTAGGCGGTTCGCTGCACGAGGAACCGGGATCCGGCCACGCAGGACTGGCCAGCCGCGACGAACGCCGCGAACGCCGCGCCCTCCGCGGCCACCTCGGGATCGACGTCGTCGAAGACCACGATCGGGGTCTTGCCGCCTAGCTCGGCGGTGACGCGGGCGAACCGCGCCGCGGTCGCCACGGCGGCGGCGCGCCCGGCCTCGGTGCCGCCGGTCAACGTGATCTTGGCGAGGTCCGGGTGCCCGGTGAGCCGCTCGCCGACCTCGCGACCGCCGGTCACGACGGTGACCACGTCCTCCGGCAGGCCCGCCTTGTGCAGGAGTCCGGCCAGTTCGAGCGTGGACAGAGGGGTCAGCTCGGACGGCTTCACCACGACCGTGTTGCCCGTGGCCAGGGCGGCGGAGAGGCTGCGCGCCAGGATGAGCAGCGGGTGGTTGAAGGGCGTGATGACGCCGCAGACGCCCAGCGGCGCCCTGCGCTGGTAGGTGAGATAGGGGCCGTCGGACGGCAGCACCGCGTCGCGCTGCGCGGCGAGCAGGCCGGCGTTGTAGCGGAACCATTCGGGGACCCGGGAGAGCTGGGCGCGCGTCTCGGTGACCGGCCGGCCGTTGTTGAGGGTCTCCAGCCGGTACAGCGACTCCGCGGCCTCCTCGATCACGTCGGCCGCGCGCAGCAGCAGCCGGCCCCGCTGGGTCCGGGTCAGCGCCGGCCACGGCCCGTCCAGGAACGCCGCCCGCGCCCGGCTGACGGCCGCCTCGACCTCGCCGGGGGTGCTGTCCGGCACCGTACGGATCACGGCGCCGGTGGCCGGATCGATGATCGGCCGGTCCCTGGGGTCCGCGCAGGAGTTCGACATGCCATGCCCTTCCGGGGTGCGACTTCGATGAACTCAGTGTTACGGCGACGTGTCGCCGCGACCATGTTCGAGCTGACACTGTTTCCGCAATCAGATGTGGCCCGGTACATTCACGGTATGAACGGCGGAGATGCCACGGAGCTGCGTAGCTGGCTGGCCGCGGTCAGCGCGCTGACGGCGGCGGTCAACGCCGGCAGGGGGCTGCGGGACGTGCTCGACCTCGTCGCCGCGACCGCCCGGGAGCTGCTCGGGCTCGACTTCTGCGGCGTGCTCGTGCCGGACGCCGCGGAGCGGAACCTCGTGATCGCCGGCTGGAGCGGGCTGACCGAGGAGTACGTCGCCCGGGTCAACTCCGACCGGCCGGTCCGCCTCGAGGCCGACGCGTCCGGCGGCGCCCCCTCCAGCCGGGCGTACCGGTCGGGCCGGCCGTGCGCGGTCGCCGACATCTCCCGCGAGCCCGACTTCATCTGGGGCGGCGTCGCCCGCGAGCAGGGCTACCGGTCGATGCTGTCGGTCCCCCTGGTCACCGCCTCCGGCGTGATCGGCACGCTGAACAGCTATCGCTCGGCCGTGCACGAGTTCGGCCCCGAGGAGATCGACCGGCTGCAGCTGCTCGCCGAGCACGCGGCCCTCGCCATCACCTCGGCCCGGGTGCTGGACGATCTGCGCGACCAGCGCGACCTCGTGATGCGCTCGGAGAAGATCCACGAACGCCTGCTGCGCGTGGCCGTCCGCGCGGGCGGGGTCGAGGGCATCGCCGGGGCGCTGCACGATCTTCTCGGCGCTCCCGTGCTGGTCCAGGGCGTACGCGGCGAGGTCCTCGCCGAGGCCGGAGGCCCGCCCGATTTCCCGGGCGATGCCGGTCATGGCCGGCGCGACGAGGGGGCCGGGCTCGTCGGCGAGCGCGGCCCGCATGTCGTCGTCGACGTCGTCCTCGAAGGCGAGGTGGCGGCCCGGGTCTGGGTTCCCGGCCGGGCCGGCGCGCTCGCGCCTCTGGACCGCCGGGCCCTCGAACACGCCTCGATCGTGCTGTCCCTCGAACTGCTCCGCCGGCGCACCGCCCTCGAGGTCGAGCAGAACCTGCGCGGCGACCTCCTCGCCGACCTCCTGGCCGGCGCCGACCCCATGTCACCCTCCGTACGCGACCGCGCCGGGCTGCTCGGCCACGATCTGACCCGAGACCATCTCGCCCTGGTCGCCCAGGTGACCGCGGGCGGGCGCCCTGCTCCGGCGGGCGCGATCCAGCGCGCGCTGGCCGAGGCCGCCGCGCTCGCGGCCGGCGTGCGTCCCCGCCCGCTCGTCGCCGTCCACCGCGACGTCATCGTCGCCCTGTGGCCGGTCGCCGCGACCGGCCCGGCGACCGGCTCTGCGACCGGCCCGGCGACTGGCCCGGCGGTCGGCTCCGCGGTCGGCTCCGCGGTCGGCTTTGCGACCGGCTCTGCGGCGGGCAGGCTCGCCGCCGACGTCCTGCGGCGGGCCGTGGTCTCCGCGCGTGGGGTCGACGACGCCACCGTCGCCGTGTCCGACTCGGCCCAGCGCGACATCGTCGACGCCTACCGCACCGCACGCGGCGCGCTCACCGTCGCCGCCCATGCCGGGCGGGGCGGCGGCACGATCGCCCTCGACGACCTCGGCGTCGCGGGGCTGCTCCTGCAGCTCGGCGATCCCGTGCGGCTGCGCGCGTACGCCGACCGTACGCTCGGCGCCCTGATCGGGTACGACCGCGACCACGGAGCCGCTCTGCTGCGGACCCTCCGCACCTACCTCGACTCCGGCCTCGACCGCCACCTCACGGCCCGCGCCCTCACCCTGCACCCGAACACCGTGAGCCAGCGCCTGCGCCGCATCGAAGCCCTCGCCGGTCTCGACCTCCGCTCCTCCCAGGCGGTGGTCGACGCCCGTGCCGCCCTCATCGTGCTCGACGTGGCAGAAGGAGCCGACGCCGCGCGTGACCGCGCCTGAAACCGGCGGCGTACCCGCCGCCCGGCACACCCGCATGGGACGGCGGCTCCTCGACCCGCACGGAACCGGAACGGAAGGAGCACGGAAGAACGGCCTCGTAACGTCCTCCGACGTCGGCCACGACCAGGCCGGACCTGCGGGAACCGGGTGCCCGCGCTCATGATGGCGCCGCACCCGGTTCACGCGGCATCACCCGCCCACGTGCTACGACCAGCCCCGGCTGATCACCAGCAGCCGCCAGGCCAACCTGATGCCGCACCAGGCGACGACGCGCGGCGGCCTAGCCCGCGGACAGGCCGTCGAACAGCAGGCTGAGCAGCCGGTCGAGGCGCCCGCCCGAGTCGGGTCCCCGTGCCTGCTCGTGTGCCCAGGCGATCCCGAACACCAGCGTGAAGAGCTCGATCGCGGTCAGATCGGCGCGGACCTCCGCACTGCGCTGGGCCCGGATCAGCAGGGCCTCGGCCGCCGTACGCATCGACGCGCACGAAACGTGCAGGGCTGAGGTCTCGTCCTGGAGAGTCGCCGACAGCGCGGCCGTCAGCCCCCTGTAGGTCGTGCCCGCCTCGGCGAACCGTCGCAGCCACGCGACGAGCGCCTCACGTGGAGAGTCATGGCCGAGCAGGGCGTGGGCCTCGGCGCCGAGCAGGTCGAACCGCTCGCGCAGGACCGCCTCCAGCAGCGCGTCACGGGTGGGGAAGTGCCGGTAGAGCGTGCCGATTCCGACCCCCGCGCGGGCGGCGACCTCCTCCAGAGAGGCGGAGACGCCGTCCTGGTCGAAGGCCGCGCGGGCCTCGGTGAGGAGTCGTTCGCGGTTGCGCCGGGCGTCGGCCCGCATCGGCCGCGCGGTCGTGCCGTCGTCCATCCGCGCCTCCCTTCGTCGGTGTCCGTCGGTCTGCGGTTGCCAATCGGAGTCTGCCTCCGTATCTTAGCCTACGGAGAATCGGAGGCAGCCTCCGATTCAGTGTGATCGAGGGGTGATGGACATGGACATGGCGCAAACTCGCGACAGACTCGGCGGGTTCGGGGTGTGGATCGCGCCGATGACGCTGTTGCGCACGCCGGTGCCGGTGCAGCGCGAGCAGTTCGCCCGGATCGAGCGGCTGGGGTATGGGTCGCTCTGGACCGGAGAGCCGCCCGCATCCTCGCCGGTCGGAGGGCGGGAGGTGTTCGCCCAGCTCGCCGTCGTCCTGGGTGCGACCGAGCGGCTGGTCGCCGGCGCGGGCATCGCCAACATCGGAGCGCGCCATCCGGCGACGATGCACGGCGCCGCGGCCACGCTCGCGGAGGCTCACCCCGGACGGCTCGTTCTCGGCCTCGGCGGGCAGGCGGGCGACCGCCCGCTCACCCAGCTCCGAGATTATCTGGACGCGCTGGACCAGGCGGCGGCCCGTCTCCTGCCCGAGGTCCGCTATCCCCGAGTGCTCGCCGCGCTCGGCCCCAGGGCGCACCGGCTCGCCGTCGAGCGGTCCGACGGCGTCCATCCCTTCCTCCAGCCGGTCGAGCACACCGAGATCGCCCGCAAGGCGCTCGGGCCCGAACCGCTGCTCATCCCGCACCAGGCCCTGATCCTCGATCCCGACCCCGGTTCGGCCCGGGAGCGGATGCGCGCCCTCCTGCGCATCGGCCAACGCAACGTCGAAACCCCGTACACGTCCAACTACCGCAGACTCGGCTACGGCGACGACGACCTGAGGGACGGCCGCAGTGACCGGCTCATCGACGCCACCTTCGCCTGGGGCGACGAGGACGCGGTCGTGCGGCGCCTGCGTGCGCACCGCGACGCCGGGGCCGACCACGTCCTGCTGCAGCCGCTGACCGACGATCTCGCCTCGGCCGTGGACCAGCTCGAACGGCTCGCGCCCCGCCTCCGGTGAAACCGGATCCGAGGTAGGCGCAGGTCCGCGCGCCGACCGGTCCGGCCGTCGCCTTCGCCGCGCCGCAGGCCATCCAGTACGGCGGTCGCCCATGACGGAGCGGTGGACAGACGCCTCGTTCACCGCTATGGTCTCGGAAGTGAGTCAGTCAACTAACTCACTAGATGGGACTGAACAATGATCGTTGTCACGGGCGCGACAGGCCAGGTCGGTGGAGAGCTGGTCCGGTTGCTCGCCGCCGCGGGCGAGCAGGTCACCGCGATCTCCCGGCGACCCGCGCCGCTTCCAGAGGCCGTCCGGCACCATGCGGCCGACCTGGGTGAGCCCGCCGGTTTGAAGGCCGCCTTCGACGGCGCCGACGCGTTGTTCCTGCTCGTCGCCGGGCAGGAGCCGCAGGCGATCCTCGAGGCCGCCGAAGCTGGCGGGATCCGCCGTGTGGTCCTGCTGTCCTCTCAGGGCGCCGGGACCCGGCCGGAGGCGTACGGCCACCCGGCGACCTTCGAGGAGGCCGTACGCGGGTCGGGGCTGGAGTGGACGATCCTGCGGCCGGGCGGCTTCCACTCCAACACGCTGGCCTGGGCCGGGCCGATCCGCGCACATCGTACGGCCCCCGCGCCGTTCGGCGACGTCGCGCTGCCGACCGTCGACCCGGCCGACCTCGCCGAGGTCGCCGCCGTGGTGCTGCGGGACGGCGGGCACGCGGGACGGACGTACACGCTCACCGGGCCGCGGGCGCTGACCCCGCGCGAGCGCGCCGCGGCGATCGGGGCGGCGCTGGGGGAGGAGGTGCGGTTCGCGGAGCAGACTCGGGAGGAGGCGCGCGAGCAGATGTCGCAGTTCATGCCGGAACCGGTCGTGGCCGGCACCCTCGCCGTCCTCGGCACGCCGACCCCCGCCGAGCAGCAGGTCAGCCCGAACGTGACGCGGATCCTCGGACGTGCCCCGCGTTCCTTCGCCGACTGGGCCGCCCGCAATGTCGCCGCCTTCCGCTGACCGCACCACACGGAGCCCTCACCATGAACAGCCCGACCGGCGTGCCGGGGCGCACGCCATGACCGGCTCGGTGCAGTCCTTCCTGGCCGAACCCCGCCTGGCCACGCTGACGACCCTGCGGCCCGACGGGTCCCCGCACGTGGTGGCGGTGCGCTTCACCTGGGACGGCGACGGGGGAACGGCCCGCGTGCTGACCGTCGCCGCCTCGCGCAAGGCCCGCAACCTGGTACGGGGCGGCCGCGTCGCGCTCTGCCAGGTCGACGGGTTCCGCTGGGTCACCCTTGAGGGCGCCGCGACGGTGTCCGACGATCCGCGGCGGGTGGCCGAGGCCGCCAGCCGCTACCTCCGACGCTACGGTTCGCCGCCGCCCGCGCCGCCCGGCCGGGTCGTGATCGAGATCGCGGTGGACCGCACCATGACACTCAACACCTGAACGGATCCGACATGCCTTTCCAGAATGTGCTCGACTCCACCATGCACCACCGGGAGCTCGGCGCCGGCGCGCCGATCGTGTTCCTGCACGGCAACCCCACCTCCTCCTACCTGTGGCGCAACGTCATGCCCGCCGTCGGGCACGGCCGTCTCCTGGCTCCCGACCTGATCGGCATGGGCGAGTCGGGCAAGCCCGCCATCGACTACACCTTCGCCGACCACGCCCGCTACCTGGAGGCCTGGTTCGACGCCCTCGGCCTCGACGACGTGGTGCTCGTCGGCCACGACTGGGGCGGCGCGCTGGCCTTCGACTGGGCCTCCCGCCACCCGGACCGGGTACGCGGGATCGCCTTCACCGAGGCCATCGTCAAGCCGATGAGCTGGGACGAGCTCCCCGAGGGCGGCCGTGACCTGTTCCGGGCGATCAAGACAGACGGCGTGGGCGAGTCCATGATCCTCGACGACGACGCCTTCCTCCGGCAGGGCCTGCCCGCCACCGTCACCGCCCCGCTCGCCGAGGAGGACCTGGCCGCGTACACGAACCCGTACCCCACCAGGGAGAGCCGCCTGCCGCAGCTGCGCTGGGCGCGCTCGTTGCCGCTGGGCGGGGAGCCGGCCGACGTCGTGGCCAGGATCGAGGCGTTCGACCGGTGGCTGGCGACCAGTGTCGAGGTGCCGAAGCTGATGGTTGTCTTCCGCTCCGGCGTCGGCACGATGTGGACGGAGGAGACCGTCGCCTGGTGCGCGGAGAACGTCGCCGCGCTGGAGATCGTACGGCACGAGGAGGTCGCCGGGCATCACACGCCGGAGGACCAGCCCCTGGCCATCGCGGCGGACATCGAGAGCTGGCTGGCCAAACTAACGGCCTAGCTCGAACTGCCAGATGACCATCGACGGCTCGCCCGCGGCGGCAGCCCGTGCCGCCTCGGGGACCATGTCCCACAGGGCCCACGGCCACACCTCCCACGGCCCCAGGCTCTCGGTGGCGGCGGGCACGGGTGCGCCACCGGATTCGGGCGCCGGTTCCTCGCAGCGGCGCACCTGCAGGCCGGCCGCCAGCGCGGCGCGGACGTAGTCGCCGATCGGGTGATGGTACGTGGCGATGCGGGCCGGCCGCCCGTCCGGCAGGCGTACACACGGGATCACGCCGCGCGCCACTCCGGTGGGATGGATGTCCGAGAGGACCACGTGCCCGCCGGGCCGCAGCACCCGGGCGAACTCGGCCAGCACCGGGTCCAGCACGGGCACATGCGTCAGCGCCAGGGAGCAGACCACCAGGTCCACGGCGTCGTCGGGCAGCGGGAGCCGATCCAGGTCGCCGAGGTGGAACTCGCCCTGCGGCACCCGCTCGCGGGCCCGGCCGAGCATGTCGGGCGAGCTGTCCACGCCGAGGACCCGGTGCCCGCGGCCGGCCAGGTAGGCCGCGAGCCGTCCGGTGCCACAGGCGGCGTCCAGGGCGACGCCCGCGGGCAGCGCGTCGACGATCTCCCTGATGAAGGGCTCGTCGAGGTCGAACGCCGTATTGGGACCGTCATACGTCTTCGACCACACCTGATAGCCCTCGACGGTGTCCACGCGGGCGACCTCCACGGCGGCGTCGGCCAGCGTGTCGTCGTCGAGCAGCTTGCGGATCTCGGTGAGCCGCGCCTCGACGAACTCGCGGTCGTGCTCGCCTCTGAAGGACCGGAGCAGAGCGACGCCTTCCAGGCCGAGCAGGTAGGCCAGGGGATGCTCGTAGATCACCGGCGTAAGGCTAGTGACGTGCCTCGGGCCGGTGCCACCGAATTACGGCTCCTACGCTGAAGCGGCAGGTGCTTGACGCCGTCGACGAAGTCCGAGCGCAGCCACCGGGCCGGACCCGCGTGGCACGGTTGCCATCCCCCGTGAGAGCTATGGTTCGGTGGCGTGCGGGGCCTGTCCTGGGGCTCCTTCGGCGGGTTCATCGGCACCGCGGGCATGATGGCGAGCGTCGCGGTCGCCGAGGAGCTGCTGTTCCGCGGGGTCCTGTTCCGCATCGTGGAGGAACGTACCGGCACGGTGATCGCGCTGGTCGTGTCCGCCGTGCTGTTCGGGGCGACGCATCTGGTCAACGTCAACGCCACGTTGTGGGGCGCGCTCTCGCTCGCCCTGACGGGAGGGACCATGACGGCCGCCGCCTACGTCGCGACCCGCTCGCTGTGGTTGCCGATCAGCCTCCACTTCGCCTGGAACTTCACCCATGCCGGCATCTTCGGCGTCGTGCTCTCCGGGTCGAACCTGCCACCCCACGGCCTGCTGAACGCCACCCTGTCCGGCCCCGCTCCGTTGACCGGCGGTACGTTCGGACCCGAGGCCAGCCTGCTCGCACTGCTGGTCTGCCTGGGGCCCACGGTCGTCTGGCTGCGGCGGGCCGCCCGCACCGGCCAGCTCCGGCCCCGCCCCAAGCCCTCCGCCACCTGACTCTCGTCAAACAGGTAGAGACCGTCTCGTACCGGTCCTGCCGGCCGCCCTACAAGGAGCCGGAGAAGTCAGAGAAACTGCCGAAGAAAACCAGGCCGACGAGAACCGCGATGAGTCCGACGACGATCCCGCCGTAGCCGCCGCCTGTGTTGTCCGCGGGCATGGCCCTGGTCGGGCTCTGCGGGTCGTAGAGCACCTCGGTCTCGTTGCCGACGCCAAGGTTGGAGGTGGCCGCCGATTCGGTGGTGATCTCCCGCCCTTCCAGGGTCGTGAAGGTCAGGACCGGCCGCTGCCTCGCCCTCAAGTTCTCCCCTTGCCCCGTGAACGTGGTCCGTACGTCGCTGACCACGCCCGGCACCCGCTGTGCCCGCTGGACGAACCGACTGCGGTCGACGACCCCCTTGACCGAACGCAGAACGATGAATATTCCCAACGCCACGAACAGCAGGGGGAAGTACTGGAACAGAGACTCCACCACAGATCTCCTCGGGTAGGCCGACCCCCATTATCTTGGACGGCCGACGGAGATGAGGTCGAGCCGTTCCACGTCATCCTCGGGCATCCGACCCGACTGACGCTCATGCGGGCACCACCGCCGGGCAGCGCCTCGGACCAGCAGACCGGGTAGAGGCCCACCACGCGGCAATCATGCAAGAGGCCACGGACTCGGCGAATGACGTCAGGGCGGGTTTCGACAGCGCGAACCGTACGCTGAAGGGCACCTCGGCGACGATCGCCACTGCGGTGCAGCCGACGACGAGTCCGGGCATCAGCCAGCGGAGCAAGCTCCGGTCCACCGCATGGACGTCGCGGAGGAGCGCCCCGGCGACGCGCACTGACCACAGCAGCAGGAGCGGAGGGCCCACGCCGAATGCCCACAAGAAAAGCTCGACATACAGGTACGGCGCGCTGGCCCACCACAGGCACGGGCCACCACAAAGGCACCCTCCAGGCCCCCTGCGCGGGTACGCGACCACGTGTGAAGCGGCATCCAAAACCCCAAAGGCGCGGACTTCGAGCGTGGCGTGGCCGGCTTCGCCGTCTATGACCCCGACTCTGCCCGCTGAGCGTCTGCTGCTGGAAGAGTGACGTCATGCTTGTGTTGGGTGTCGTGGTGCCGGGCGATCTCCTGGACCGGTGGCTCGGGTGGTTCGCGCCGCCGGTGCAGCCCTTCGTGATCCCGCAGAGTCTCGCCGGCTCACTCGATCTCGATGATGACCGTGATCGGCTCACTCCCGAACTCAGGGACACCTTCTGCCTGTATGGGCTGGGTTCGTCAGCGCTCGTGTGGCTGTCGGAGGCCGGCGCGCGTCGGTTGCCGGCTTCCGCCAGGCGGAGTCAACCCGTGCCGCACCGTTGGCCATCCTCGATCGCCGGACGCGAGCTGGAGACGGTCATCAAGTACGTCGAGAAGGGACGCCGCCCCAGCCGACACGGCGACGTTGCCCCAGCTACATGGAACGCCGTCGCCTCCTTGCTGCCGGGCGCGCGTCGCCTCGCCGGGGCTTTCCCTGCACGGAGCGGTCCGAACTGCTTCGGCACGGTGATGGCGGTCTGCGGCGTGGAGGGCGCGGAGGATGTGTGGATGTGCCGCGAGCCGTTCGAGGATTGGCTCGTGGCGCAGACCGTCAGGGGAGGACGCGACGACGAGCCGGGGACTGTCCTGGTTTGGCGGAGTGCCGATGGAGCCGTGCAGCACGCCGCGGTCACCCTCGGTGATGGTTGGGCGCTTCACAAGCCTTCGCAGGGTTGGATGAGCCCGACGAAGGTCCTCGCGTTGCAGGACCTGAAGCGCAGTGCGCGAGCGAGAGGGCAGCGCCTTCATCGGTATCACCTTCGATGACCTCGCGTTCGGCCGAGGTGTACGGTGCGCGATGCCGCCGGCACGCGCGATGCCGTTCGTTCGAGATCAGGCGAAGCTCAGCAGGGTGATCGACGGGCGCAGATCGCGCGGGCCGGGCAGGACCGCGATCTTCCGGAGTGTTCTCGACCGCCATGCCTTGCGGCCGGGTGGCGGTTGCAGGTCTTCGGCGGTGGCCACGCCGGGGATCTGCGCGGGCAGGCGGGCGGCCTCGGACACCGACAGACTGAACGGCATGGGCGGCGCGGTGTAGCGGGCCGACAGGCGATAGCCCTTCAATGTGCGGTTGCTGAGCACGGTGGGTATCGAGTCGAAGAACAGCCGCCCGCCGGGGAAGCGCGTGGCGCACTCGGCGATCAGGGACATCACCTGGTCGCGTTCGAGGTACATGAACAGACCCTCGGCGGAGATGAACACGCCACGCGCCGGATCGGGGACGTCCATCCACGTGCGGTCCAGCGCCGAGGCCGGGATCGCGGTCATGCGCGGTTCCTGGGGGAGCAGGCGTCTGCGCAGGTCGATGACGGGTGGCAGGTCCACAGAGAGCCAGTCGATGTCGGGCCGCCCCAGGCGCCAGTAGGTGGTCTGCAGCCCTTCGCCGAGGGAGACGACAGTGGCGGCCGGATGCAGCTCCAGGTAGGAGCGGATGGCGATGTCCAGGGCGAGGGCGCGCATCGGGTGGCTCTGGTTGGGTTTGCCGAACCGCTCGTAGTCGTAGTCGATCCTGCGGTAGAGGCGCTCCGCCAGCGGGTCGTGGAACGCCGAGCCGGGGTGCATCGACTCCTCGGCGCGGTTGCGCAGCGTCCACAGACAGGTGGCCGCCACACCGTCCAGGGTGGCACCGTCGATCTTGTCATCGGTCATACCCACTCCAGGTGAGTTAGGTGAGGCTGATCTTATTCCGGGAACGGCCTTGTGACCCGTGCCGTACGACGAGTGGTCGTCTGTCTCGAAGCGGGCGGTGGCGTCGCCGGGCGTGCGACGCCCGCTCGCGATGCCGGCCTGCGAGGACCGTTTCAGGCTGGGCGAGGGAAAGGCCCATCTTCATGCCCGCAATGGTCGCCGGTCGTGGGTCGCCGGGCGTCCTCCCAAGAGAGGCTTTGCCCGTTACGACACCGGCATGAGAAATCGGCCGGTCTACATCCGGGGGAGTAGCCTCGTAGGTTCCAGAGGTGCCGCGAGGGCGGCCCATCCGCGCTCTAGGTTTCCCAAAGGTCGGCAGTCGCGGAGACATGGGAGGCGCACAGTCCGAAGTCGTCGTTTCTCGGCCCGCAAAGGCCGACTGCGCATCTGCGGCAAGATCCGACACCTGCCCCGCAGTGGCAGGCCGGGCGTAGCGCCCGCGGATCGGACGAAGCCGTAGACGCCGACAGCGCGCTTGGGCGTGCGGCTCGGCCTACATGGTCACGACCGTGGCGAGGCCGCGGCGCCGCCTGGTCGCCCCTCAGCGCTGGGTGGAGGTCTGGTTCGTGTCACGCCGGTAGGCGTAGTGGATGAGCCCCTTGTGGAACTTGCCCACCTTGTCGTACAGCGCGCGAGCCGGGGCGTCTTCCAACGTGTTCCAGTAGAGGCCTGGGAAGCCGTGCTCCTCGGCATCCCGCGCCACCCACTCGATCACTGCCGTCGCGATACCCCGCCGCCGGACTTCCTCGTCCACGAACAAGTCCGCCAGATAGCATCTCCCCGCGTACCAGACACTGGCGTGGAACAGGTAGTGCGCGATGCCGACCATTTCGCCGTCCAGCCGGGCGGCGATCCCGCGTATCTGCTCGTCGTCGAGCAGGCGTCGCCAGGTCCGTTCGTAGTCGTCGTCGCTGCGTTCGGCCTCGAAGTATGTGTCTTTACCACGAGCCAGCGATTCCCAGCGGGCGCGGTCGGATTCGGTCAGTAAGTTGATCTCCAACATGGCGCCCATCCTGCCGTACGGCCGGGTTTGCGTTGGGCGCGAATGAGGACGCCCGTCAGCGTGGCGGCCAACCCGAGCCGGCGCCGGTGTTGGCAGATCCGGGGCCCTTGAGTTCAAGTCGACTTGAACATCTACGGTCGGCTCGTCGTGCAAGCGAGCCCACCGAAGGAGACCACGGGTGGATACGAGAACCAGGGAGACCGGCAGCGTGCTGCGACTGGTCTCGGCGTTTTCCGGGACGTTCATGGCGCTGCTGGACCTGACGATCGTCAATGTGGCGGCGCCGAGCATTCAGGCCGATCTGAATACCGATCTGGCCGGGCTGCAGTGGGTGGTGGACGGATTCGCGCTGGCACTGGCGGCGCTGATGCTGTCAGGTGGATCGCTGGGGGACCGGTACGGGCGCAAGCGCGTGTTCCTGTCCGGTCTGGGGGTCTTCGTGGTGGCCTCGGTGCTGTGCGCCCTGGCGCCGACGCTCGCGGTCCTGGTCGCGGGCAGGTGCCTGCAGGGGGCCGCGGCGGCGGTCATCGTTCCCGGTGCGCTGTCGTTGATCGGACAGGCCGTGCCCGACCCGCGTGACCGCGCTCGCGTGATGGGGTACTGGGGCATGGCCGGTGCCCTGGCCGTCATCGCCGGCCCGCTGCTTGGCGGGTTGCTGGTGGACACGCTCGGCTGGCCGAGCATTTTCCTGGTCAACGTGCCGGTCGGGCTGGCCGCCATCGTGATCGGCCTGCGCGCGATTCCCGAAAGCGCCGATCCGCGACACGCGGCGCTGGACCCAGCCGGGCAGGTGCTGGTGATCGGTGCGCTGGCCGCGTTGTCGTACGGGGTGATCGAGGCCAGGAGCCACGGCTGGGAGTCGTGGATCACGATCGGTTCACTGACCGCCGCGGTGCTGGCCGCCGTGCTGGTGCCGCTGGTCGAGCGCCGGGTCATCAGGCCCCTGTTGCCGCTGGGACTGTTCCGCGATGCCCGGTTCACCATCACCAATCTGGCCTCGGTCGCGCTGGGGTTCGCCGCCAACGGCGGGTTCTTCCTGCTGTCGGCGCTGTATCTGCAGCAACTGCGCGGGCACTCGGCGATGGAGACCGGCCTGGCGCTGCTGCCGATGACCCTGTCAGTTCTGCCGGCCTCGCTGGTCGCCGGGCGTTTGAACGCCGCGCATGGGCCGCGGCTGCCGATGCTCACCGGGTACGTGCTGACGGGTGCGGCACTGGCCGCGATGACCGTCTTCGACGCCGGCACCCCCTACCCGGTGGTCGCCGTACTGTTCGTGGTCGCCGGGGTCGGGCAGGGCCTGGCCATCACGCCGGCGGCGGCCGCGGTGCTGGAGACCGTTCCCCTCGAACGGTCGGGCATCGCCGCCGCCACCGTCAACACCGCCCGTCAGGTCGGTACGGCCCTGGGCGTCGCCGTACTCGGCACGATCGTCGCCGAGAGCCGCGACCCGGTGCACGGGATGCAGGTGAGTCTGCTGGTGGCCGGGGCCGTGACGCTCGCCGCCGCCGCGCTGCTGGCCGTCCGGTGGCGCGCGCCTGAGCGGCCGCCGGCCGAGCAGGTGCCGGCCTCAGAACCCGTGGCCGACTGACCGCGACCCGTCCCCGGCCGGTGCGACATCGGGAACGCCGGCCTCGGTCCATCGGCGGGTGGCCTCCCGCAGGTACGGGCAGCCGCCCGCCGGATCGTGGTTGGGGCACTCCAGCAGGTGCTCTAGGTAGGCGCGTGCGGTTCCCAGCCGTTCGGCCTGGGCGTCGATGGCCCGCACCCGCCCTTGGACGACGGCCTGCCAGCCCTGCCCGTCACCGCTGCCGGCAAGCACCGTGCCGATCTCTTCCAGGCTCATCAGCCCGGTCTCCTGCCAGATCCGGATCAGGGCGATGCGATGCAGGTCCTCCCTCCGGTAATAACGCCGCCCCGACCGGCGCTCGGCCGCCGGCAGCAGCCCGCACTCATCCCAATAGCGCAGGGCCGAGGTCGCCATCCCGAACCGCGCCGCCACCTCACCGATCGGAAGAAGCCCGTCATCCATGATCCCATTTCACTTCAAGTCGACTTGAGGTGGCAACGTGACCTCGGCCTGAAAGCCTTCCTCAGACAAGGTGAGCCTCATAGGCGGCGATGACCAGGTGGACGCGGGTCCGGGCATCGAGCTTGGTCAGCAGGTTGCTGACGTGCGTTTTCACCGTGCTGAGGCTGACGTACAGGCTCTGGGCGATCTCCGCGTTGGACAGGCCCCTGGCCACCAGGACGAGGACCTCGCGCTCGCGTTCGGTGATGTCGAGGCCGCCCGCCTGCGACGGCGGGTGCACGAACCGCTGGATCAACCGCCGCGTGGCGGTCGGCGCCAGCAGCGACTCGCCCGACGCGATGACCCTCATGCTCCTGATCAGTTCGGCGGGCGGAGTGTCCTTGAGCAGGAAGCCCGCCGCGCCCGCCCGGAGCGCTCCGTAGACGTACTCGTCCAGGTCGAAGGTGGTCACCATCAGCACGCGCGTCCGCGGATGGCCGGCGCAGATGCGACGCGTGGCCTCTATTCCATCCATCTCCGGCATACGCACGTCCATGAGCACGAGGTCGGGACGATCGCGAGCACTCGCCGCCACCGCCTGCGCGCCCGTCGCGGCCTCCCCGGCCACCTGGAACCCCGGCGTGGAGTCGATCAACCTGTGGAAGCTCGCCCTGATGAGCGCCTGATCGTCGGCCACCAGCACCCTGATCACAGCGGCAGCCTCGCCATCACGCGGAAGCCGCGCACGGGGCGAGCGCCTGCCTCGAACTCGCCGCCGAACAGGTGCACGCGCTCGCGCAGCCCCGTCAAGCCGTGTCCGTACGGCTGCGCCTGGCCCCGCGTGCCGTCATCGGTGACCTCCACGGTCAGCCCGCCCTCCTGCCGTTCGATCCGCACCAGGACATGGCGGGCTCCAGCATGTTTGAGCACGTTGGTCAGCGCCTCCTGCACGATCCGGTATACCGTCGGCTCCATCTCCCCGTCCACGTCGCCGTCGACCCGCAGCTCCACTCCCAGGCCCGCCGTCCTGGTCCGCGCGACGAGCGCGCCGAGCTCGGCCAGCCCGGGGGCGGGGGCGAGCTCGGCCTCGCCGTCCTCGCGCAGCACGCCGAGCAGCTGCCTGGTCTCACGCAGGGCCGACCTGCTGGTCTCCTCGATCGAGACCAGCGTGCGGCTCATCTCCTCCGCTCCGCCCACATGGCCCGCCACGCCCGCCTGCACGGCGATCGTGCTGAGACTGTGGCCGATGACGTCATGCAACTCCCTGGCGATTCGCAGCCGCTCCGCCATCGCCTCCGCACGTGCCCGCTCTTCGGCCTGCGCGGCGAGTTGCTCGGTGTAGAGCCTGCGCTGGCGTACCGCCGTGCCGGCGGCCCATGAGGCTGCCAGGATCGCCAGCACCAGCCCGAGCTGGTCGCGTACCACGGCAGAAAGCGGAAGTTCCACCACGCCCTGTGCGCCGGCCACGCCCGCCGCGAGCAGCGGGAGCACGGCCCTGCTCCGCGTGGCCAGTGTGTACAGCGCAAGAGGCAGACAGAGCGGGTCGGCGTGCGGGATGAGGAATTCGCGCATGCCGAGGCCGCCCAGCAGGACGATCACGAAAACCGCGCGTGGCCACAACCGTCTGACCGCTACGGGCAGGCTGGTCGCGAGGGCCGCCCCGTAGTCCAGTACGTCGGGCTCCGTCAGGTTCCTCGATGAGGCGAGCCCGACGAAAGAGGCCGCGAGGAGCAGGGCGATCCCGGCGTCGATCGCCACCCAGACCCAGGCCGGCACCCGGCTCAGCAGGGGAAGTCGGATCTGTTCGCGCACGGTACGAACCTAGCCCGGTCATCGGGCCGGCCGTATCGGTCCCAAGACCGATGTGCGACGGGCCGGTTGCGGCAGATCGTGAGAGACATGATCGAAGTCACCGGACTCACCAAACGCTTCAAACAGACAGTCGCCGTGGACGGCCTCTCCTTCACGGTCTCGCCCGGCAGGATCACCGGCTTCCTCGGCCCGAACGGCGCCGGCAAGACCACGACCATGCGGCTGCTCCTCGGCCTCGAGCAGCCCACCGCCGGCCGGGCCACGGTGAACGGCGCGATGTACCGGGAGCTGAAAAGGCCCCTCACCCAAGTCGGCGCGCTGCTGGACGCCACCTCGGTGCAGGGCGGGCGGTGCGCGGAGCAGCACCTGTGGTGGCTGGCCCGTTCCAACGGCATCTCCCGCACCCGTATCGGCGGGCTGCTGGAGCTCGTGGGGCTCGGCCATGCCGGCGGCAGGCGCGTCGGCGGGTTTTCGCTGGGCATGAAGCAGCGGCTGGGGCTCGCTGCGGCTCTGCTCGGCGACCCGGAGGTGCTCGTGCTCGACGAGCCCACCAACGGACTCGACCCCGAAGGCATCCGCTGGATGCGCGGCCTGCTCAAGTCCCTCGCGGCCGAGGGCCGCACCGTGCTCGTGTCGAGTCACTTGATGAGCGAGATGGCGGTCACGGCCGATCAACTGATCGTCGTCGCCCAGGGCAGGTTGCGCGCCGACGCCGCGATCACAGAGCTGGTGCCCCCGGGCATGTCGCTGGAGGACGCGTTCATGAACGTCGTCGGCAGGAGTGCGCCGTGAGCGCGGTCGCCGCCGAGTGGATCAAGCTCCGGACTCTGCGTTCGACCTGGTGGGCGCTGGGCGTCGGGGTGTCGATTTCGCTCGCGCTCACCGCGCTGGGCGCCTCCACCGTCATCTCGCGCTGGGATCCGGCCCGTACGAGCGATCAGGCCGCCATGGGGATCGTCGTGGCCGTGTACGTGGGAGTGATCCTGGCCCAGCTTCCGCTCGGCATGCTGGGCGCGATGACCATCAGCGGCGAGCACGCGTCCGGCATGATCGACACGACCTTCGTCGCCACACCGTCCAGGGCCCGGGTGCTGTTGGCCAAGGCGGCGGTCCTGAGCGGGGCCGCGGTCGGCGGTTCGCTGCTCATCGCGGTGCCAGGCTATCTCTACGGGCGGTTCGTCGCCGCGGAGTTCCACCCGTCGCTGTTGCCCGCCGGAGCCTGGACGGTGATCGCCGGCGGCACGCTGATGATCGTGGTCACCACGCTGCTCGGACTGGCGCTCGGTACGGTCCTGCGCAACGGCGCGGTCGCGACCGCGGCGCTGGTGGCGATCGTTCTCGTGCTGCCGTTCGTCGCCCGCCTGCTGCCCTGGGGAGAGCAGCTCAACCGGTTCCTGCCGGCGTACCCGGCGCTCCAACTGATCGAGCAGGCTCCGGACATCATGCCGACCTGGACGGCGTTCACCGTGCTCGCCGCGTGGGCGGTGATACCGCTGTCAATCGCGGTGATCGCCAACGAACGGTCCCGCCACGGATCCTGACGCCCGGGTGCCGCCTGAGCTGCCACACTTGCCAGGCCGCGTCCAGCGCCGGGACCTCTGCACGGGGTCGGTGAGCGTCAGGGGGCCGGCACGCCGTCGGGGATCGCATCCCACGACGAGCCGGCCTCCCCGGCCAGCGATGACCAGCAGTCCAGCATCGCCTCACGATGAGCCGGTGTCGTGAGGCGCGGTCACGTGACCAGGCGCAGCCAGGCCGCCGCGAGTGCGGCGTGACCGGCCGGCGTCGGGTGCACGCCGTCCTCGGCCCAGTACTCCGGCCCGGTCGTCGCGGAGAGCTCGGCGAACATGCCGTCGGCGGCGAGCAGGTGCGCGCCGTACTCGCGGGCGAGCTCGCGGACGATCTGGATCTTCGGGTTCATCTCGGCGCGCCACTCCTTCCGGACGTCTTCGCCGAGGTGCACATCGCCGACCTCGACCAGGCCGCGAATCGGCAGGAGGAACGGCTCGATGAGGATCAGGTCCGCGCCGGCCTTGGCGAGGGGCGCGAGCAGGCGATCGTAGCCTGCCGCGAAGTCCTCATCGGAGATCACGTAGCCGTCCGGGTCGTACGAGCGCCAGGCCACGTCATTGCCGCCGGCGAGGATCGAGACCACGTCCGGGCGCGTGTCGAGCACGTCCGCCTGCCAGCGGGCTTCGAGGTCCATCACCTTGTTGCCGCCGATCCCGGAGTTCAGCCAGGTCACGGGCCGATCCGGGTGCCGCAGGCCCCACTCGCCCGCGATGTGCAGCGGGTAGCCGAACCCGAGGCCCTGCTCGCTCTCCAGTCGTTGGCAGTCGGTGATCGAATCGCCGGTGAACATCACGGTGCTTCCCGGCCGGAGGGTGATCGTCATAGGTGCTCCTTGAACTCGGTAGGTGGTGTGAACGTTGACATTCAGGTGACCCGCTATCCGATCTCGGGCGGGGCTTGGAAATCCGGGCTGCCGAACCAATGGCCGGCCGCCCGCTCGAACGCCTCACGATCAGGGGCGCGATCACCGGCCCAGGCGACTATGCCGTCAGGCCGGACGAGCACGGCGCCCAATCCGAGGTCGTTTCTCGCCGTCCCGGCCGCATACCGGATCCGGCTCGCCCAGCCCATCGCCGAATCGCGCAGGTGCCGGTCGGTGCTGAAATCGAGCGCGACGCCCCGTCCGTCCTGCGTCAGGTCGCCGAGGCGAGTGCCGTCCTCAAGACGAAGGTCCGGGGCGTTGCGGCCGACCAGCGGCTGCTCGCTGCCGAGGTCGTAGCGGATCGACGACCCCGACACCTTCTCGTACACGTAGGTCGTTCCGTCACGGGTCCCGAGCAGGTCGCGAATCACCCCCTGGAGTGCCTGGGCATGCGAGCCCGGCCTCATGACCGCCGTCTGGGCGCGCGTCCAGTCGAGCACCCATGCGCCGATCGGATGGCGCTCGCGGGTGTAGGTGTCGAGCAGCCCGTCCCGCGCGTGCCCGCGCACGGTCGCCGCGAGCTTCCAGCCCAGGTTCATGGCGTCGCCGAGGCCGAGGTTGAGTCCCTGCGCTCCGAGGGGAGAGTGGATGTGAGCCGCGTCGCCCGCGAGCAGGACGCGCCCCTTCCGGTAGGTCGTCGTCTGCTTCGCCCGATCGGTGAAGCTTGAGGCGAGATGGACCTCGCTCAGCGTCACGTCGGTGCCGGACACCCGGCGCAGAACGGCCTGGAGATGTTCGCGGGTCAGCCGCTGCGAGCGATCGAACGCGCCGCCGTCGAACTCCATCATGCCGACGTGCCCGTCCGCGGGCATCTGCAGGTACATGCCTGTCGGCGTCAGATTGAACCCAGGGCCCAGCTTCTCGGGATCGGCGATGGCGGCGAGGACCACGTAGCCGGTGAACCGCGGCTCGGTGCCGACGAAGTCGAAGCCCGCGAGCCCACGCACCGCGCTGCGTCCGCCATCGCAGCCGACGAGCCAGCGCGCCGCGTACTCGTGCTCGCCGGCTCTCGCGACCACGAGCTCGCCGTCCTGCGCGACGGCTGAGACCGTGACGCCGCGCCTGATCTCCACACCGAGCACGGCCGCCCGCTCGGACAGCACCGACTCGATCGCTTCGAGGTTCGTCATCACCCCCTCCATCGCCGGGCTGGGCAGCCGGAACGGCAGGGCGGCGACGTCGACCTTGGCCGGATCGAGCATCATGCCGGCGAAGTGGCCCACCCCACGAGGGGGCCCCGGCTCGTCCGCGCCGGGATCGTCGTCGACGCCCGACGCCGTCAGCAGCGCGTGCAGCATCCCGCGGCGGTAGAACGCCTCGACCGACGCGGCGGACAGCCCCCGCATCCCGAGCGGGTCCGCCTTCCACGGGGAACGGGGCTCCGGCTCCCGCTCAAGCACCAGAACAGAGCAGCCCGCGAGGCCAAGCTCGCAGGCGAGGAACAGACCGACCGGGCCGGCGCCCACGATCACTACGTCATGCACGAGTACTCCCCTTTCGAAGCTCGCCGTCCTGTTCTCTTCAAGCACGCAAAGACTGACGCGGGCCGCTCACACGGGGCACACACGGCGCTGACACGCCTCCCGCGACGCGTGACGGGGGAGGAAAGCCAGGCACTGCCCTGGTTTGGGGACATGAGGGCGCGTGCGCGAAGATTGGGAGATGGACGGGGGTGCGCGGCTTCGCGTGACGCTGCTCGGCGCCTTTCAGGTGTCTCGCGGTGACGCCGCCCTGCCCGTCGCGGGTGCGCGGTTGCAGGGTCTGGTCGTACGGCTGGCGCTCGCCGGCGGGCGCGCGGTCGAGCAGGGCGTCCTGGTCGACGCGATCTGGGCAGAGGACCCGCCGACCGGCCCCGCCCACGCGCTGCAGGCCCTCGTCTCGCGGCTGCGCCGGACCCTCGGCTCGGCCGGCGACGTCACACAGGCCGCGGGCGGCTACCGGCTGGACGTGGACGCGGCCGACGTGGACGCGCTGCGGTTCGAGCGGCTCGCCGCCGCCGGCCGTGACCGCCTGCGCGCCGGCGACCCGACCGCCGCGGCGGCGCTGCTCGGCGAGGCCGTGGCGCTGTGGGGCGACCGTCCCGGCACCGAGCCCACGGCCGTCGCCGCGGTGGCGCCCGCCGCCGCGACCCGCCTGGCCCACGCCTCGGTCGAGGCCGTGGCCGACCTCGCCGCCGCAGAGCTGGCGCTGGGCCGCGCCGACGCGGCCGCCGCCCGCCTGACCGCCCTGCTCGCCGAGCACCCCGCCCACGAGCACGCCGCCGCGCTGCTCATGGACGCGCTCGCCGCCCAGGGCCGCCAGGCCGAGGCCCTCGCCCTGTACGAACGGGTCCGCGAAACCCTGGCCGACGACCTCGGCACCGACCCGGGCACCGCCCTGCGCGAACGCCACCTGCGCCTGCTGCGCGCCGAGCGGCCCGCCCCGGCCGCGCGGACCAGGCCGGGCAACCTGCCCGCGCCGCTGACCAGCTTCATCGGCCGCGACGACGACCTCGCCCGGGTCGACACGCTGCTCGCCACCGGGCGCCTGGTCACCGTGCTCGGTCCCGGCGGCGCCGGCAAGACGAGGCTCGCCGTCGAGGCCGCCCGCCGCCACGGCCACGAGTACCGCGACGGCGCCTGGATGATCGACCTGTCCTCGGTCACCGAGCCGGCCAAGGCGGGCGCGGCCGTGCTCGCCGGGATCGGGCTGCGCGGCGGCGCGGTGTTCGAGGCCCGGGCGCGGGTCGAGGGCTCCGACCTGGACGTACTCGTCGACCAGCTCGGCGGCCGGGAGAGCCTGCTGCTGGTCGACAACTGCGAGCACCTGATCGACGCCGTGGCGCACCTGGTCGCGGCACTGCTGTCCCGATGCCCCGGGCTGCGCGTGCTCGCCACCAGCCGCGAACCTCTCGCGGTCGACGGCGAGGCGCTGGTGCCGCTCGGCCCGCTCGCGCTGCCCGGGCCGGACGACGGCGTCGAGCAGGCCCGGCGGGCGGCGTCGGTACGCCTGTTCGCCGAGCGGGCCGCGGCCGTACGCCCGGGCTTCGACGTGGACGAGACGACGCTGCCCGAGGTCCGGCGGGTGGTCCGCGGACTGGACGGGATGCCGCTGGCGCTGGAGCTGGCCGCGGCCCGGCTGCGGACGCTGTCGCTGCCCGAGCTGGCCGACGGGCTGTCCGACCGGTTCCGGCTGCTCACCACCGGCAGCCGTAACGCGCTGCCCCGGCACCGCACGCTCCGCGCGGTCATCGCCTGGAGCTGGGAGCTGCTGAGCGAGCACGAGCGTACGGTCGCCGAACGCGTCTCGACCCTGCCCGGCGGCGTCACACCGGCCTCGGCCACCGCGGTCTGCGCCGGCACCGCGGTGCCGGCTGCCGAGATCCCCGAGCTGCTCGCGGGCCTGGTCGACCGGTCGCTGCTGCAGCTCGCGCCCGATCCGGGCCGCTACCGCATGCTGGAGACGCTGCGCGAGTACGGCATCGACCGCCTGGCCGAGACGGGCGACCTCGGCGCCGTCCGCGACCTGGCCGCCGGCCACTTCGCCGAGCTGATGGCCCGGCAGGACCCGCTGCTGCGCGGGCCCGGCCAGCCGGCGGCCATGCGCGTCATCAGCGCCGAGTACGACAACACGCTGGCCGCCCTGCGCCGGCGGTGCGACACCGGCGACGCCCCCGGCGCGGTCGCTCTCGCCCTGAACCTGACCTGGTACTGGCACATGTTCGGCCGGCACTCCGACGCGGCCTACTGGCTGGGCGAGGCACTGGCGGTGCCCGGCGGCGAGCCGGCGCCCGACCGCGACTGCGCCGAAGCGATCCACCTGATCAACCGGGCCGGCACCCGGCCGGGGATGACCGCCGAGGAGACCGCGGACGACCGGGCGCGGATGCGCGAGCTGGCCGACCGGCTGCTCGCGTACCCGGAGCTGCCCGGCCCCTACGGCGCGCTCGCCGCGTTCCCGCCCGCGTTCCTGGAGAAGAGCACGCTCGCGATCATCGAGCGGCTGGCCGACGGCGACGACGTGTGGCTGTCCGGGCTGGCCCGCATGTTCCGGGCCCAGTTCGCCGAGAACGCGGGCGAGCTCGACAGGACGCGCACCGACGTGGAGGCGGCCCTGGCCTGCTTCCGGCAGGTCGGCGACCGCTGGGGCCAGGCCACCGCGCTGCCGATGCGCGCCCAGCTGCGGCAGTACGACGACGACCTCGACGGCGCGCTGGCCGATCTGCGCGAGGCCCGGTCGCTGGCCGGTGAGTTCGGCGCGCTCAGCTTCGGCGACGAGGTGTTCGGCGACGTGCGCTGGATCGACCTGCACCTGCGGCGCGGCGACACCGACCTGGCGATCGCGATGATCGACTCGGCCCGGGAACGGGCGCTGCGCGCGGCCTCGCCGGAGCTGCTGGCCCTGGTCGACGCGTGGGAGGCCGCCTTCCGGATGCGGCTCGGCCACCTGGACCGGGCGCGGGAACTGCTCGACGACGCCGAACGGGGGCTGCGCGGCGACACCACGTTCCCCGGTGACCACGCGCGGACGCTGGTCGGGGGCATATGGGCCGGGCTCTGCCTGGAGACGGGTGACCTGGCGGGCGCGCAGAAGGGACTGGAGAAGGCGTACGCGGCGGCGCTGGTGACCAGGGACCTGCCGATCCTGTCGCAGGTCGCGGTGAACGTGGCCGCACTCGCCGAGGCGCTCGGGCGGCAGCACGAGTCGGCCGTCCTGCTCGGCGCCGCCTCCCGGCTGCGCGGCGCTCACGACCGCACCGATCGGCAGGTTCGCGAGCTCACCCGCCGGGGGCGGGCCGCGCTGGGCGAGGAAGCCTTCGCCGCGGCGTACGGGAAGGGCTGGGAACTGGACGGGAAGACGGCCGTGACGGAAGTCGACCCGGCCCGGCTGCGCGGGGAACTCAGGACGGCTCACCCAGATCCTGAGTGATCCGGCCGGGCCTCCTTCCGGGCGGCGGACAGTCCTTTCATGGACAAGCCGGCGCGGGTCGGGCTGGTCTGCCGCGGGGTGCTGTACGGGCTGATCGCGTTTGGGGGGCGGCGAGCGGGAGGCGCTGCTCAGCGGACGTTGGTCTCGCCCAGCATCCACGTCCCGGGCTGGCTCGCGTCCGCGCTGGAGAGCAGGGCATTCGCGCCGGCCACGAACTCCTCGCGGGAGACCGCGCCGTCCCCGTCGGTGTCGAGGTGGTCGAAGGCGACCCGGGTGGCGATGGTCTGCACGTCCGCCGCGCAGTACATACGCGCGAACTCCTCCCAGGTGATACGGCCGTCGCCGTTTGTGTCGATGGCGTCGAACACGGCGTGGCACACCGCGTCAACGGTGTGGAGATAGCGCGGGTCGGTGGTGGTGCCCGCACGGATCGCCGCGACGAACTCCGCCTGGCTCACCTTCCCGTCGCCGTCGTGGTCGGCGCCGGCGCGGAGCTGCTCCCACCAGGAGGCGTAGGCCCGTTGCAGAGCGGCGTGGTGCGGGGACTGCGGCTCGGGCGCGAAGGCGGCGCACATCTGGTCGGCCTTCGCGGTGAAGTCGGCGACGGTGATGTGGCCGTCGCCGTCGGTGTCGAGTACGGCGAACGCGCCGTTGAGGTTGGCCTCGATCAGCTCTTGGGACATGGTCCTCCTTGTTCCGCATGGCTACTTCTGGTAATTGACTGAATCCAGATCGTAGTCCGTGCTGGTCGTTGCGGTACTACCCGCCGGCGATACGACCGCATGCCCGTGATTGAGGTTGCCTTTCGGCGCGTCCTGTCCGGGGGCTCTCACTGCCGGGAAACGCCGTGGTAGTGCGGCAGGTCGAGCGGTGGCACGGGGAAGCCGCCTTCCGTCGGCTCTTCGGTCAGCTCCTCGAACTCGGCCTCGACCTGAGCCTTCCGGGCCTCCTTGCGCCGCTGGTTGACGGTGTCGAACCGCAT